>CACZRG010000075.1 GCA_902783485.1 uncultured Elusimicrobium sp. | reverse complement strand
GTAGAACGTGACCTTGCCAAGGTTAAGACGAGGGTTCGATTCCCTTCGCCCGCTCCACAAAATACAGCCGCCGTAAGGCGGTTTTTTTTATGTCAGGAAATAAGCTGTAAATTTTATAAAAACTACATAACTGTCTGTGATCCGTATGCAGTTTGCTGAACTGTTATTTCGTGAAACAAAAAAGCGGGACCTGTTAGTCCCGCTTTTTTTATTTCTCCGGCTGTAATATGCCGGCATGAACGATAGTTTTACTTTTTCTTGTACATATCGTCGATAGTTTCCTTGTATTCCTCGAAAACCTTGTTCCGCTTGATCTTGCCGGAAGCGCTCAGTGTGCCATTGTCGAGCGTGAACTTGTCCTTAAGAACAGCGAACTGTTTTATGTATTCGAAGGATTTAAGGTTGTTCTTGTTCTTTATGTGTGTCTGAATTTCCTTCTTTATCAGCTCACGCAGTTCCTTGTTCTGTACGGAACGTATTCTTATAGTCATATTCTTTGGCTCAATATGGCATTTCTCAAGAGCCTCATCTGTAGGAACAATAAGAGCACCCAGATTGTCCTCGTCCTGGCCCACAAGTACTATCTGCGATATATACGGGCTTTCGAGTACTGCGCCTTCTATGGGAATAGGTTCTATGTTTTCGCCGTTGGAAAGTACTATGGTATCTTTCTCGCGGCCTACTATGACAAGGTGATAATCCGAGGTCAGCCAGCCGAGGTCACCGGTATTGAACCAGCCGTTTTCATCTTTTACTTTCCTTGTGGCTTCCTCATCCTTGTAATAGCCTTTCATTATCTGCGGACCGCGCGCCATGATGACACCTTTCTTGAAGCGTGGCAGCTGTTTGCCTGTTTCGGCATCAACTATCTTTATTTCAGTGGATTTGATAGGTGTTCCGGCTGAACCGAGATAGTTTTCCTCGTCAACATTTCTAAGCGTGAGTACGGGAGAGGTTTCCGTAAGACCGTAGCCTTCAAGCAGTTTTACACCCAGTGCTTCGAAGAAAAGCTGTGTGTGCATTGGCAGGGAGCCGCCACCTGAAACAGTCGCTCTGAAATTAAGTCCGGCTGTATCCTTGATTTTGGCATAAAGTTTGCGTTTGCACAGCTGATGAACCGGTGCAAGGGCCCATCTCATCAGTTTATGCCATGTAAAACGTACGGCGCGTACAAACGGGAGTTTTACATCTGTGTCCCGGTTCGCATAAATGCGGTGAATAATATAGAGCTTGCTTAGGAATATAGAAAAACTTACAAGAATATAAGCCAGCCATGATTTCTTCTTTAGATTGTCATATACGCGTTTCTCTATGGTGTCCCAGAGTTTGGGAACGGACATGAAAGTGGCCGGAGCAACTTTTTTCAGGTCCTTGCCGAGGCCGGCAATGGTAGTGAAATGCATATGGCAGCAGCGGCTGAGAAAGTAGGTCTGCGCTATACGCTCATATGAATGCCATACCGGCAGGATCTGCAGGGTCTTTTCACCTGGTTTGGCCTTGAATCCCTCGTCAAAACTGAAAGGCTGGGACAGAACATTCCTGTGGGTAAGCATAACACCTTTCGGATTGCCTGTTGTGCCAGATGTATAAAGCATTGTGCTTATATCATCAAGGGTGAGTCCCGGATCGGTGAATTCGTGACTGCGTCCCATTTCACGAAGTTCATCCAAAGTGTATATCGGGGTTTTAAGTTCTTCTTTGCCTTTTTCCCCTTTGCCTAAAAGCATTACTATTCCTTTCAGGTTCCTTGACTTGAGAACAGGGATAAGTTTTTCAAGTATCTTGTCATTCTGCAGTATGAGAATATCAGCTTCGCAGTGACCAAGTATGAAATCCAGTTCGGAAACCGGAGCAGCGCTTCCTCTCGGAGTTGTTACGGCGCCCGCACGCATAATTCCCTGGTCAGCCATGCACCAGAGGCCATTGTTTTCGGAGAAAAGTGCTACAAAGTCGCCTTTTCTTACACCGAGATGCTGCAGGCCTGAGGCTGTTTCCTTTATTCCTTCAATAAGCTGGCCATAGGTAAGTTCCACTCCGGAATATTCATCTGTTATTGCCTTGAAGTCAGGATATGTGCTCATGCACTGCATCACATATTCCCCAATAGAATGATACTGTGAAAGGGCTTTTTCAAGTTCTCTCCGTTCTCCAAAGACACGGTTGTTCATTGTAAAATCGTCAATATGTTTGTTTTTCATAAGTTTTTTTATAGAAATATTGTATGTAATATTGAAAAATACGTCAAGTTTTTATCAATACTACGTTTGCTGTGGTTATATTATTTACGACGGAAATTCATTATAGGAAAATAAAGACATAAAAGCGGTGTGTGACTCCGCCTTTATGCTGTCAGTTATTTGTTCCGTAAATTTATGTACGCTTTATTTTTTTGAGTACATGGCATCTATTATTTCCTTGTACTTTTCAAATACCTTGTTGCGTTTGATTTTGCCGGTGGCACTCATTGTTCCATTGTCTGTAGTGAATTTGTCCTTAAGAACTGCAAACTGTTTTATGTATTCAAAGGATTTAAGATTATTCTTGTTCTTTATATGAGTCTGAATCTCTTTTTTTAGAAGTTCGTGAAGCTCTTTGTTCTGAACAGGTTTTATCCTTAATGTAAGGTTTTCAGCCTCCACATTGCATTTTTTCAGGGCTTCGTCGCTTGGAACAACAAGGGCACCTAAATTGTCTTCGTCCTGCCCTACAAGTACAATCTGTGCTATATAGGGGCTTTCAAGGCAGGCACCTTCTATGGGCGTAGGTTCCACATTTTCACCGCTTGACAGAACTATTGTTTCCTTTTCCCTGCCAACTATTACAAGATGATTGTCAGAAGTCAGCCAGCCAAGGTCGCCTGTGTTGAACCAGCCGTTTTCATCAATAACCTGTTTTGTGGCCTCATCATCTTTGTAATATCCTTTCATTATCTGTGGCCCACGTGCCATGATAAGTCCTTTTGTGAAATTTGGCAGTTCGATGTGTGTATCCGGATCCACAATTTTTATTTCCGTCGCTTTTACAGGTGTGCCTGAAGAACCTAAATAATTTTCTTCGTCTACAAATCGCAGTACAAGCACAGGAGAGGTTTCTGTAAGACCGTAGCCCTCAAGCAGGGTTACACCTATGGCTTCGAAGAAAAGCTGCGTGTGCATGGGCAGGGAACCTCCTCCGGAAATTGTGGCGCGGAAGTTAAGTCCTGCTGCTTTTTTTATTTTTGCGTAGAGTGTTTTAAGAAGGAGGTTCTGCACTGGTGAAAGAAGGCCTTTCATTGCTTTGTGCCACATGAATTTCACCGCGCGCATAAACGGCAGCCTGCTGTTTGTGTCTCTTTTGGCGTATATTTTATGGATTATATACCTTTTGCTTAAAAAAACGGACATACGGAATATAAGATATGCCGGATATGATTTTTTTCTTAATGTTTCGAAAACCTTAAGTTCTATTGTACTCCATATTTTGGGTACTGACATGAATGTGGCAGGAGCGAAATCAACCATGTCTTTCTTGAAGCCTGAAATTGTCGTGAAATGCAGATGGCAGCATTTGGTAAGATAATACATCTGCGAGGTGCGCTCGTATGCATGCCATACCGGCAGCAGCTGTAATGTTTTTTCACCTGGCTGTGATTTAAAGCCATCATCGGTGCATGGAAACTGTGTAAGCACATTTTTGTGGGTAAGCAGTACTCCGCGCGGATTTCCTGTAGTACCGGAGGTATAAAGCATTGTACTTGGGTCTTCAAGTGTTATGCCGGGATCCGTAAATTCATGTTTTCTGCCTTTTTCCCTCAGTTCCTCAAGCGTGTAAACAGGGGTTTTTATTTCTCCATCTGCCTTTCTTCCGTCATTCAGTAGCATTATTATGGCTTTAAGCTGAATTTCTTTTAAGACAGGAATAAGTTTTACAAGAATTTTCTCATTCTGAAGAATAAGATACTGGGCCTCACTGTGTTCCAGAATATACCTTAGTTCTTCCGTGGGTGCGCCTGTCCCTCTGGCTGTTGTTATACCTCCAGCGCGCATAATTCCCTGGTCGGCCATGCACCATAGCCCGTTGTTCTCGGAAAAAACTGCTACAAAATCACCCTTTTTTACCCCGAGAGCCTGTAGTCCTGAGGCTGTTTCCTTTATTCCTGTTATAAGTTGCCCATAAGTCAGCTCAACTTTTGAATATGGATCTGTTATGGCATGTATGTCTGGATATGTCCCCATACAGCGCAACAGATATTCGCCTATGGAATTATATTTTGAAAGGAAATCTTCAAGTTCTCTGCGCTCATAAAATATCTTATTTTTTATGGCGTACTCGTTCTTTCTTTTAGTCATCGCTGTTTTCTCTGTAAGCTATGCCGGGATAGCGGCATATATTATGTGTGAAATCTATTTTACATAGATATTGTATATATTATCGGAAAATATATCAAATATTATTATATAATATGCCTTTTTCCGGTTTGTGGGAATCAGACTCAAAAATAACTCAAGAAATAATGTGCAATGGTGTGATGAATGATTTTAGTAATATAATATAAGATAGATAAAACTTGATGTATAATAGGAAATTTCATATTTGTAATGTGTGATGTATTTTCTGATAATATATAACGTGTACTGAATATATCAGGTGGTTAATTATTATGGCTGAACAGGAAAAAGAACTGAATAAAGAAATGGAAAAGGTACGGAAACCGGATAATACGGAAAAAGAGCGCGAGATAGTCATGAAACTTGACCAGCTGCGCCGCCGCCGGGTAAATTTTCAGTTTCATCTGCCAAGGTATCACGAACTTAGTCCGTTTCCCATTTATATGGCCCAGCTTCTGGATATTCTTGACAGGACTTTTGAGCCTTTCATGGTTCCGGGAGAGGAACAGGTTATCACCAAATCCATGGTGAACAACTATGTTCAGAAGAGGGTGATACTTCCACCGGAAAACAAGAAATACAACAGAGTGCACATAATTCATCTTATAGCCATAGGGGTTCTGAAGCAGGTTGTTTCCATTGAAGAAGTGACACAGATGATAAGAATGCAGCTTGAAAAATACCCGAAGATAAGCATTGCCTATAATTTTTTCTGTGTTGGCCTGGAGGATGCCCTTAACGAGGCCTTCAACAGTATAAAAGTTGAGGATCGTAATAAAAAACACCGCCCTACTACCGTTCTTTCAGAGACAATACGCTCATGTCTTCTTGCCTTTGCGCACAGGGTTTATGTCAAGCAGGCTCTTTACATGGCCAGGCCACTAAGTTACAGCCGCCAGATAAAAACACCTGTAAAGATGATCATGACCCCGAAAACCTTCAAGGAAAAGAACAGCTGATAAAAAACATACCGTTATTTTAGTATGTGCAGGCCTGGGTCCCGTAAAAAACAGGGACCTATGGCCTTTGATTATTTCGTTTTATAAACTATAATATAAATATGAAACGCAAAGATATAATAAGAGTACTGTTTTCTGTATTATTCCCAGCGGTTCTTTTATGTGGCCCAGTGGCATCAGATGTGGCTGCTTCAGGAACTTCAAAAGGATTTACGGATTATGTTCCCGGTACTCCTGCTCCTGCACATGTTTCCAAGGAAAATAAGG
>CACZRG010000074.1 GCA_902783485.1 uncultured Elusimicrobium sp. | reverse complement strand
CGGTCTCCCACATAGCGCACAGTATTATCAAGCGTGTATGTATCATATGGCGACGGTTCCGGGTATCCCTGGCCTGCGGTTGTATGCGGCACGCGCGGTACATCCTTGTAGGTAAGAATGGCTTTTACTCCGGGAACCTTCCATGCCTCGGTTGTATCTATGTTTTTTATTTTTGCATAGGCGTGAGGGCTCCACAGCATTTTGGCGTGAAGCATATTAGGAAATTCCACATCGTCGGTGTATGCCGGGGCGCCGCAGGCAAGGCCCATGGCATCCAGCTTTACGCCGGGAGTGTGAACAACTTTAAGATCTTTTGCGTCTTTAATTTCTTCCATGTTCATATCCCTGTTTTATTTATTTTTCTTCGCCGCTTTCCTTGAAACTCTGCGTGCGGCTTTTTCAGCTTCTTTCGCAGCTGTCTTTTCCTGCTTCTTTTTAAGGGCTTTCATTTTCCTGGCCGCTATGTTTACTGCCTGTACCTGTGTTACATATCCGGTGCAGCGGCACAGATTGCCATCAAGCGCCTTGCGGATTTCAGCTTCCGTAGGTTCCGGATTTCTGTCAAGCAGGGCCTTGGTGGAAAGAATCATTCCGGGAATGCAGTAACCGCACTGAACGGCACCGGCCTCCACAAATGCTTCCTGAATGGGGTGCGGGTTCCGGACAGTTCCAAGACCTTCAATGGTGGTAATGTTTCCACCGTTTGCGGCTACAGCCGGCATCATACAGCCAAGCACCGGCTTGTCATTCAGAAGAACCGTGCATGAACCGCAGTCACCGGTATCACAGCCCTTTTTTGTGCCTTTCCAGCCATAGTGGCGCAGCGCCTCTACGAGTGATTCATTGCGGGACACTATCATCTGGCCCAGCTCACCATTCACGGAAAGGGTTATTGTAAACATTCCGTCTTCATCAGCCTGAAGTATTTCTTCCTTGTTCATTATTCAGCCCCCAGATAGCGTCTTAAAAGATTGGTCGCGGCTTCCGCACGGTAGCCTGTGACTTTTACCGCCTCTATAGCTGCGGTGAACTTCTGCAGAATCTCCTCTGCCGGGGCGCCCTTGGCGAAAGCCTTTTCGGCTTCAACCGCGCAGAAAGGCCTGGGAGTAAGCGCTCCAACCACAAATTTCGGGTTCTTCTTCTCATTCGAGAAACAGAGTGTTACATATGATTCCCAGCTGGATTTTGTCTTGGCCAGCTTTATAAACTCGAAAGTCTGTGTTTTTGTCTTTTTGGGAAGCAGCACTTCAAGAATAATGCAGTTTTCTCCCGGCTTAAGGTTTTTGTTCTGGGAAAGCGAGGCATACGGAACAAGAATCTTTCCATTCTTTGTTTCAAGCATCACTTCAGCACCCATGCACATAAGCACCACAGGGAACATATTGAATGAGTGTGGCCGCGCGATATTGCCACCGATTGTGGCCATATTGCGTATCAGCTGGCTTGAACACTGGGAGGCCACCTGTGAAAGTATTCCGCCCGCCCATTCGCGGCACAGTTCGGAATTATCTATATCATCAAATGTGGCAGCAGCGCCGATTACCAGTTTGCCACCTTTCACTTTTATATCCTTAAGCGGCAGATTACGTATATCGAGATATGTCTCTGCCGTCGCCGGTATTGCTTTACCGACGAGGGTTCCCCCCGCCATTACGAGGGCCTTGTATTTCCGGTTCAGCAGTATGTTCATCGCATCCGCTACTGACGACGGAAAGGCATAATACTTTATATTATTCACGGTACCTCCGTTGTTTTATGTTAAATTCCAATACAAAATCAATTATTGTTTCAGTCTGTTAAAGAGCGCAACGCCCTTTCAAGCAGAATGCCGCTCATGTCGCGGCGGTAGTCAGCCTCGCTGCGGGCATCCGTTATCGGGGAAACCTCACCCCTTGCCATGTCCGCCGCTTTCAGGATTGTATCTTCAGTCAATTCTTTACCTGTAAGATATTCCGATGTCTTTGCGGCATAAAGAGGAACAGGAGCAACTGACGCTATTGCCACAGAGGCATATTTTACCTTGTTCCCATCCAGGGCGGCGGACAATGCCACGGCAACCTTGGATATGCCGAAAAACGCCCTCGGTCCAAGCTTGAAGTACTGTCCAAGCAGGTTTTCCTTTTTGGGAATCTCAAAGCCATAAATAAGCTCGTCCTTTTCCAGCTTTGTTCTTTTCGGGCCAGTGAAAAAATCCCTTAACGGCATTTTTCTTTCAGAATTTCCCTTGCGGAGAACTATTGTTGCTTCGAGTGAGACAAGCGCGCATACGCCATCCGCACAGGGACTTGCATTACCGGCGTTCCCACCGAGTGTTGCCATATTGCGCAGGCTTGGACTTGCAAAATCATGCACCGCCGCAAGAAGTGCCGGGCAGTACTTCTTTATGAAAGGATATGTTTCAAGATCGTTCAGCTTTACGCCTGCGCCTATGAAAACATGGTCTTTTTCCTCTCTGACTATGGCAAGTTCCGGAATGTCGCTTATGTCTATCCAGCATTCGGCAGAAGGGAATCCTGCGTTCTCAACCGTAACAACGTCAGTACCGCCTGCCATGTATTTGCGGCTTTCCGGCAGATTTGGCATTTCCTCCCACATTTCTTTCAGGGAGCAGGGCTTGAAAATAATCTCTGACATTATTCTGCCTCCTTGTAATCCGGGTCCGCAGCCATTTTGTCTCTTGCGGTTTCAACCGCGGAAAGGACTTTCTCATAGCCGGTGCAGCGGCACAGATTGCCGGTAAGTTCCAGCTTTATGTCCTCCAGTGTGGCATCAGGCTTTCTTCTTAAAAGAGCCTCGGAGGCTATTATTATTCCCGGCGTGCAGAAGCCGCACTGTATCGCGCCTTCCTTCATGAATGTTTCCTGAAGCGGATGCAGACCGCCCTTTCTGCCTCTTATGCCCTCTATGGTAACAAGTTCCTTGCCCTGTATATGGCTTACAGTCATAAGGCAGGAATTTACCGCCCTTCCGTTAAGAAGAACGAGGCACGCTCCGCACTCGCCCTCGCCGCAGCCTTCCTTTGTGCCGGTAAGGCCGAGGTCAAGGCGTATGAAGTCCAGCAATGCCCTGTTGGACGGAACATCACGCCTAATATGCTTTCCGTTAACCGTGCAGTCCAGGTGCAGAACGGAAAAATCCTTTTTCATTGTTTCATTGCAGGGCATTATTTTGCCTCCTTTGTGGCATTTTTCTGTTTGATAGCCCGCCACACCTTTTCTGGCAGAAGCGGTACGGAATCAATCCTTACTCCGCAGGCATTCTTTATGGCGTTTGCTACGGCAGGGGCTACACCAATGAGCGGAACCTCGCCCATGCCTTTTGCCTGATACGGCCCCTCATCATAAAGTTTCTCTATGAAGGTTATGTCGTATTCCGGCTTGTCCTTCGTGGTGGCACATACATAGTCGGTGAAATTTGGGTTTACCATTATGCCATTCTTGTATTGCAGGTTCTCAAACAGCGACCAGCTCATGCCCTGTAATATTCCGCCCTGGGCCTGGCCCGTGGCAAGCATGGGATTTACTATGCGGCCAACGTCGTAGGCCGCCCATATCTTGTCAACTTTTGTTACACCTGTCTGTGTGTCAACGGAAACTTCCGCTATGTCCGCTGAATATGAGTAAACAACATAGGCATCACCCTGGCCATTATCCAGCCTGAATGATACATGCGGCGCGACATACCAGCCTTCCTCGCACATCTTCAGACGGCGGTTCCAGCCTTCCTTTGCCACATCAGTAAATGATACGGTTATACCGTCCATTTCAAAAACACCATCGTGGGCAATCATTTTTCCGGAAGTTCCGCCCTTGTCAATGAGCATATCAAGTGCTACCTTGAAAAGGCGTTCGCGCAGCGGCGAGGCAGCCTGTATTATCGCATTTCCGCCCATAAGTGTGCCGCGGCTTGCGACTGTCGGGCCTGAATCCGGCACCCTGGAACTGTCAACCTCTTCTGTTTTTACAAGATCCATCGGGGCATTCAGCGTTTCAGACGCTATCTGCGCAAATACTGTAAGCGCACCCTGTCCCATTTCGGCATTTCCCACGCTTACGCCGACTGAGCCGTCCTTGTAAATGTTTACCATTGCTCCGGCCCTGTCAAGGAAGCGGCCTTTGGCACCAAGTCCCACGCCGTAATAGCAGGTTGAAATTCCTATGCCTTTGGCAATATGGCCTTTCTTCTCATGCAGGTTTACTTTTTTGTCCCAGCCGGACTTTTTCCTTACTGCTTCAACAAGTTCACTCAATCCGCATGAAGATGTGAGTTTCTGCCCGGTTGCCGTAAGCTCTCCGGGGTTCAGCAGGTTTTTAAGCCTGAACTCAATGGGGTCCATGCCTATTTTTTCGGCAAGCTCGTCTATGAGAGATTCCTGCGCGAAATTTATCTGCGGCTGTCCGAAGCCCCTGAAGGCGCCGCACGGAACCTTGCTCGTAGCCGCGCCAAAAGTCTTAACGTCAATATTCGGTATTTTGTAGGGACCTGTGGAATGAACGGTTCCGCGGAAAAGCACAATTGCCGTAATGGTGGAATAAGCTCCTGCGTCAAGCACATATTTTACGCGGCAGCCTGTCAGATGACCTTCCTTGTCAGCCGAGTATTCTATATGTGCCCAGCCGGGATGACGTTTTGACATGCACTGGAAATCTTCCTTCCGGCTGTAAATAAGTTTTACCGGGCGGCCCACTTTTGCGGCACATATAGCCGCATGGGCAGCAACAAGCGCCGGAACTTCCTCTTTTCCGCCGAATCCGCCGCCTGTGACAGTCTGTATTACCTTTACTTTGTTATATGTTATGCCAAGCGCAGCAGCCACGCCGTCAACTACATAATACGGACATTGTGTTGTGCTGTGTATGGTCACACCACCGTCTGTTTCCGGTATGGCTATGGAACCCTGTGTTTCAAGATAGCCGTGAACCTGATAATTTGTCTTGAAAGTTCCCTCAACCTTGTAGGCGGCTTCCTCAAAAGCCTTGTCAACATCACCTTTCTGAATGGTGAAATGCGCATAGACATTCTTCATGTCCGTTGTGCCGCCAATTTCCGGCGCGTCAGGTTTCAGGGCCTCCAGAGGATCCTGTATGTTGGGCAGCTCCTCGTACTCTATTTCAACCAGTGAAGCCGCTTTTTTTGCCGCACGCTGTGTTTCCGCAACCACGAGGGCTACAGTTTCCCCGGCGAAACGCGCTATTTTTTCCGGCAGGAAAGGATAGTCCAGGTCAAGCACAGGCCAGGCGTTCTGGCCTTTGATGTCCTTGTAAGTGACAAGAGTCACATATCCGGGAACTTTTTTTGCCTTTTCGTCCGAAATACCAAGTATTTTTATGCGCGGGCGGGGATTGCGCACGGCTGCAGCGTAAAGCATACGTGCGAACTCCCTGTCTGCGGCGTACATGGCCCGGCCTTCTGCCTTTATAAGGCCGTCCTTGCGCTCAAACGATTTTCCTACAAAGGATAATTTCTGTTCTTCCATCAGAGCCTCTTAAATCAAAAGAATTTACGCCTTGTTGAATACGGACTTGTCTTTTTTACACCTTGGGCAATGCCAGTCCGGTGGAAGCTGCTCAAAGGGAGTGCCTGCGGCTATACCATGCTCCGGGTCGCCTTTTGCGGGGTCATAAACATATCCGCATACTCCGCATACATATTTTCCGCTCGCCGTCCTGTATACTATTTCACCGGGCGGAATGCCTGCCGGAGGATTTGCCAGGTCAACAACCTTTTTTGCTTCAAGGTTCTCATATCCCAAAGGTGTATGTGTTGAAAGGTATACGGTGGGATTGTTTTTTATAAACTCCCGAACCATATCAAGCGTCTGCCTTGCCGCAGCCTTGTCCTCAAAAACAACAGAAAGCTTGTTCTCATACAGAGCCTCGTCTGTATATGTAACGTCTCCGTGCATCATATAGAAAAGGCCTTCACTTTCGGCTATGACAATACTGTTGCCTTTTGTGTGGCCTTTGGCCTGTATAAGATAAACTCCGTCAGCTATTTTCTGCGATGCCGGGAAATTATGATAAGGTCCGTCATTGTATTCAGCCTTTATCACTTTTAGCCCCTCAAATTCCGGGGCATCGGCATCTTCCGGGCCGACATAAATTTCAGCATTGGGAAAGGATTTCAGCTTGCCGGTATGGTCCGCGTGCTTATGTGTGACAAGTATTCTGCTTACCTGTTCCGGCCTGTATCCGGCTTCGGCAAAAGCCTCATCATAACCCTTGATACGGCTGCCCATGTAAATCATGGTCTTTTCGTCCGGCACCTGGTCAGGAAACTCATCAGGCAGTCCGGTATCTACAAGTATTACTTCTTTTCCTGTGTCTATAAGGAAATTCTGTAAGCTGGAGCGGTATCTTACGGCAGGGTCAAACTTATCCATGCCGTCCTCACCGCCAAGGGCAAAAGGCTGCGTCATAAAACCGTCTCTGTAAAGTTTTATAGCCTTTATTATCATAAAAGATTATTCCTCAATCCTTAAATGTTTTCCTGTTCTGCCATTAAACAGTTTTGTTATTTCAGCAATTACGGAAATGGCAATCTCACCGGGAGTTTTGCCGCCAAGATCAAGCCCTATAGGCGAATAAATCCTCTTGTCTGTCAGAGGATTAACAGGGCCTTTCTCTGCCATATTATGGAAAACCGTGTTTACCTTGGAGCGGCTGCCTATCATGCCTATATATGGAGCATCCGTTTTCAGGGCTTCCACAAGACATTCATTATCCAGCGAATGACCGCGGGTAACAATAACAATATATGTATCTTTATCCACACCCGCGAGAGCCACGGCCTTATCCGGAGCAACAGTAATTATCTTCATTGCACCGGGGAAGCGCTCCTCATTGGCAAATTCCGTTCTGTCATCTGCCACTATATAAGGATAATCCGCAAGGCGGCAGGCCCCGGCTATTTTAAGCGCCACGTGACCGGCCCCGAGAATAAGTACCTTGAAAGGCTTTTTGTAAACATCTATGAAAACCTCAAGATCGCCATTACAGGCCATGCCTGTATTGCCATCCAGATGAAGGCTGAAAGTAAATTTTCCGGATTTGTTTTCGGAAATACACTGTACAGCCTGTTTTATAACCATGGATTCAACTTTGCCGCCACCGACAGTACCTTCCGTTTTTCCGTCGGCAAAAACAAGCATTTTGGCCCCGGCTTCACGGGGTGTTGAACCGCCTGATGAAATAACTGTCGCAAAAGCGACAGGCGTGTATGACTCAATGGCGTCATTGAGTATCCTGATTAAATTTTTCTTTTCTTTTACCATAATATACGGCCCGTCAGCAGGGGCCTCTTATCATTTAATCATTTTAATTATATAAAAACAACTCAAATCATACTAATTTAAATAAAAATGTGAAAAACAGGCATTAATTGCGGCTCAGGAATATGCAGATTACAACATTATTTCAATAGCGGGATAACGGATTCACCAGCTTACGGATTTTCTATTGTAATGCTTAGAATCTGTTCCTCAATTGTCCTTACACATTCATCGGTATTTTTAAGCACTTCCCTGCTCCAGAAACGCAGCACATACCAGCCAAGGGCGCGAAGCTCAACTTCTACTTCACGGTCCCTTTTTATGTTTCTCTGTATTTTGTTCAGCCAGAACCCCGGATGACTGCCATGTTCTATCTGTTCACGCAGACTGGCGTATTTAGCGCTATCATAACAGCATTCAAATCCCTTGCCATGAAAGAATTCGCTGTCTATGAATACGCAGAGCCGATGTTTTGTAAGGACTATATCCGGTTTTCCCGGAAGTTTACTGTAATTCTTGCGGTACCTGTATCCCCTGTGCCACAATGCCTTACGCAGAATAATTTCCGGTTTTGTATCCTTTCCACGGATCCGCCGCATATTCCTGCGGCGCTGCTCTTCTGATAAAACATCGGCCATTATATATGTTTCCATGTTCAGGCGGTTAT
>CACZRG010000073.1 GCA_902783485.1 uncultured Elusimicrobium sp. | reverse complement strand
GTTATTCCGCCATTACCGTAAACCGGAATCCTTACAGCTGCGGCAGAGGCAGCGACAGCGGCCATATCAACCGGGCCGGAATGCATTGCGGAGGCATACCTGCCATGCAGTGTTATTGCTGCCGCGCCTGAAGACTCGGCAATTTTTGCCAGTTCCGGCCCGCATATTTCCCCGGGCCGCAGCCCTACCCGGAATTTCACGGTTACAGGTATTTTAACAGCCTTTGCCGCGGCTTCTATTATTCTTCCGAAAAGCACAGGATTGCCCATTAGGGCCGAACCGGCGCCGTTTCTGGTAACTTTTTTTACAGGACAGCCGGCGTTTATATCAATAATGGCTGCGCCGTAATCTTCCGCCGCCCTGGCAGCCAGCGACATGCTGGACGGGTCTGCCCCGAAAACCTGCACGGCGGCCATTTCTCCCGGATATAGTTCCAGCATTTTAAACGATTTTCTGTTTCCGTATTTTATGCTCTCTGCAGAAACCATTTCCGTTACGACAAGGCCTGCCCCGCCTTCCGCGGCAAGACGCCTGAATGCAGAATTGGTTATTCCGGCCATGGGGGCCAGGGCAAGATTGTTCTTTACAGTGACATTACCTATTTTTACAGGTCGTATAAATGAAGGAATATTATCAAAAGACATTGATTATTCCGCGCCCGGCAGTTATTACGGAAACAGTGAAATATACACTTTTTAAGGAGTTATCGTAAAATTTCCGTCATGAGCATAATTAAACTCACGTGGCGTACGGTTTGTCACAAAATTTATTTCAGCGCGCTTGGCTCCAACAAGCTTAAGCACCTGCAGCTGGAATTTAGCACACCGCTCCTCAACCGCAAATGCTGTTTCCTGCGTAGTAACATCATTCATCAGTGAAACAAGCAGCGCAGGCATCTCCTGTGAGACCTTGTAATCCTTCTGCGCCTTTCCCGGAGAAGGCGGCGGGCCTTTCTTTTTCTTCTTTTTCATCTGTACCCGGTTGTCATACCAGGAATGATATGCCTGATGCGCAAGTATTCCTGCGAGCCATGTAGATGTATAAAAAGCATTGGAGTTCGAAATCTCAGCGACACGCTGCCCGTTATCTTTATAAAAACCGGTATTGTTGCCGTTGCGTATCTCGCTTAAATTATCCCGCACGAATTCATATGTACGCCGGTCTGCATTGTACAGCACGCCCAAAGCATCTGTAACAGCGCTTTTGAATTTTTTGTCTCCCCTGATATTAACCGCCGCCGGCATAACTTCTGTTCCAGGTGGAATTACCGCTTTCTTCTTCTTTCCTTTCGTCTCTGCGGATTCATCTTCGAACAGCTGTCCGGTTTTTTCACCGCGTGCTTCTTTTATGTCGCTTATCAGCCTGTCTTCACGGCCCATGTAGTAACTTGCGTACCATGTGAGACCGAACAACAGAATAAGCAGCAGAAGACTCTTGAAGAGCGAAAATCCTTTTCTATTTTTTAACATTGCAATATACTTCCTGGCGGTACTGCGCAGCGGAGGCGTTTTCTTATTTCAGGGATTTGATATAGGCTTTGTAGAAAGCTTCCAGTTCGGCATCCGGATCCTGGAATTCAAGCATATGCTTGCGGCAGCCGCTTCTGGAACACACCTGTACAAGACCTCCGTCTTTTAGTTCCAGGGCTATCATCTGTGAACCGCACATTTCACATTTGCGTGTACTCTTAAGATCCGCATCGCAGTGCGGGCAGCGGAATCCGGCTACTTTTCCCTGCGGCGGAATAAGTTCGGACTCAATGGTATAGCTTCCGTATTTTGAACTTAGATAAATCGGGGCATTTTTCCCTGCATAGGTAATCTTAAGTTCTATTGATGAAACACGGTCCAGTTTATGTTCCGTGTTCATCAGGGATTTACCACAATGGGGGCATTTCACTTTAAGGTTGACCATAATACTCTCCTTTTCACACCACAGGATTCAGCTGCACAGAAAGCAGCTTAATATATATTATAAGCAAATTAAAAGGAAAAAAAGAAATCACACACGTACCGGACTACTGTTTTAAGGCGATTGCAAAACGTAAAAAGGCTGAAAACAGGGAAGGCCCCTTAAAGACGGGACCTTCCAGGATACGGCGACACACTGAATGAATTTTTTACTCGTACCGCAATGCCTCTATGGGTGAAAGTCTTGAAGCCTTCCTGGCAGGAAGATATCCGAAAATAATACCTACCATTGCCGAGAAACCGAAAGCCATGAACACAGAGGAAGGCGATATGGCTATGGACCATTTCGCTATCTTAGCCAGCAGCAGAGATGAACCTATTCCGAAAAGTATGCCTATTATGCCTCCAAGTATTGAGACAATAACGGCCTCTATCAGGAACTGCATAAGCACAGCGCGCTTTGTGGCGCCTATGGCTTTTCTAAGACCTATCTCCTTGGTGCGCTCGCTCACGCTTACAAGCATGATGTTCATAATTCCTATACCACCCACAACAAGAGATATTCCGGCAATTATTCCCAGCAGAAGCCCGAAAGTGCTTACAGTACTTGTCATCATGGCCTGCATATCGGCCATATTCATGGCCATTATAGGGTCATCATTAGCCGCCGGCGTCTTGTGCTTTTTCCGGTATGCTGCTATGACATCTTTCTCAACCTGGGACATGAGATTATAATCTGAAACCTCAAGCCATACGGACCCAAGATACCTGCTTCCCAAAAGAACTCTCATTGCCGTATTCAGAGGAACCACAACCACATCGTCCTGATCGCGTGGCCCCTGCGCGCCTTTCTTCGGCAGAACACCTATCACGGTGAAATTCTTCCTGTTTATTTTCACGGTCTTTCCAACTGGATTTTCATTACCGAAAAGATCGTTTACAACAGTCTGTCCCAGAAGACATACCTTACTAAGCCTGTTATCTTCGTCTTCAGAGAAAAATCTTCCGTAATAAGGCTGCGAATTGCGCATACGCGCATAATCATACTGCACACCGTTTATGGAAGTATTTGTATTCTTATTACCGTACACAACCTGTGCATTTCCGGAAACCTCACCGTCCACACCGGTGATATTTTCTATATTTCTGAATATTTTCAGGTCATCAAGCGTTATACGGCTTACCGAACCACGCCCTGTTGAAACCCCTTTTGAGCGCCAGTTGGACATAATACCCAGAAGATTGGTTCCCATTGAAGCCATCTGTTTTTCTATGGATTTCTGAGCACCGTTTCCAACAGCAAGCATGGCTATAAGCGCACCCACACCAATAATAATACCAAGCATGGTAAGCAGCGACCTGGTCTTATTGCTGATAATAGAGGAAACAGAAGATGACAGATTCTCTTTGAATTCCCGCCAGGTCAGCTTGAAACTTTTAGGTACGGTCATTGAGCCTTTATTCACCGGCTCCGCCTTTGGCGCACGGCGTATATCCTCAACAATCATTCCGTCCTTGATCTTTATCTGCCTGTCGGCCTGCGCAGCTATATCGGGATCATGTGTTACAAGAACCACAGTTATGCCCTGTTCACGGTTCATTCTGCGGAAAATATCCATTATTTCCACAGACTGATGCGAGGCAAGGTTTCCTGTAGGCTCGTCAGCGAATATGATTTTAGGATTGTTCACAAGAGCGCGCGCAATGGATACGCGCTGCTGCTGTCCGCCGGATATCTGATTGGGTTTGTGATCAAGACGGTCGGAAAGATCAACCTGTGCAAGCCTGTGCTCCGCAGCCTTAGGGTCGCCTTCCTCTCCCAGATAAATCTGCGGCAGCTCCACATTCTCTTTCGCAGTCATCTTCGTAAGAAGATTGAACTGCTGAAAAACAAAGCCTATGATTTTGGCACGTATATATGCCGTCTGTGAATCATTCAGCGTGGAAATTTCCTTGCCGAACAGCTTAAATGAGCCGGACGAAGGTCTATCCAGGAGGCCAAGTATGTGCATAAGTGTTGACTTTCCTGATCCGGAAGGACCGATTATCGCAACAAACTCGCCTTCATCAATCTGCAAATCAATACCTTTCAGAATTTCAAGCGGCTCGCCGCCCATCTGATAGATCTTCTTGATTTGTCTGAGTTCTATCATCATAAGAATTCAACCTGTGGTTTCAAGTTTATTTTTTTGCGGGGGCCGCACTGCCTGAACCGGATTTCTTTCTGTTCGTTCCGGGTCTCTTAGGCATAAAGGGATTCTCCCCTTCGCTGTTACCCATGGCAGCCTGTGAAACATAGCGGCTTCTCTTATAAAGAATGACATCTCCCTCCGCAAGACCGGATACTATTTCAACACCGCGGTCTGTTATAGCGCCTGACTCGACATCCTTGTACTGAGGCTTTGCTGTCTTGTGAAGAGCGGTAACTACAGCTGTTTTTCCACTTTCAGGATTTATTGCCACTGCGGT
>CACZRG010000072.1 GCA_902783485.1 uncultured Elusimicrobium sp. | reverse complement strand
CGTTAAGTCGCCCCTCTTGCAGGGGCGAGAATTGAAAAACTACTATCTGAAGGTCAGGAAATCATCAATACTTTTTCACAGACTTAATTTCACATTCCTGCTACGCCTGGGGGCCGGACATTAACCAATCTGCGGCATCTATTACTCTTATACCTTCATGCTGCCATTCAGGCTGGCAGGTTCTGGCTATGATTATTTTTGGGTAGGCGTCCCGCACTGAAAGCAGCGGGGCGGCCTCCCTTTCAAAAGTTTCTTTTGAAGAAATATCGTAAGCCGCCTGTATGTAAATCTTTTCACCCTGTCTTATAGCTACAAAATCTATTTCCTTCCTGTAAAGGCTGCCTGCGTAAACCTCGTAACCTCGCCGCATAAGTTCTATCGCTATGATGTTTTCAAGAATATGCCCGTAATCCATATTTTTTGTGCCAAGCCTGGCATATCTGAACACATGGTCTGAAAGATAGTATTTGTCTTCCGCCGCGAGATACCTTTTGCCCTTTATATCGTATTTCCTTACCTTGTAAAAAGCGAATGCCTTACAGAGATAGTCTATGTATTTTCCTATTGTTTTATGGTCCGCGCTGAAACCTCCTGATGACAATGTATTTTTTATTTTTCTTAAGGAAACTATGCTCCCTATATTGTCCATAAGAAAATCTATTATCCTCTGCATAAGCTGTTCATTGCGTATTTTGTATTTGTTCACAATGTCCCGGACAATAAGAGCATTTAAAACTTCACTATTTATATATCTGTATTTCTGTTTTTCGCTGGAGTAAAGATATGCGCCTGCCATCCCCCCTTCTGCCATATATCTGGCAAATGCCGCATATATATCCGTATAAGCATAATATTCCATGTATTCCTTAAAAGAAAAAGGAAAGATGTGCAGTTCATAGGTTCTGCCTACAAAAAGCGTGGCAAGGTCGCTGCTTTGCAGAAAAGCGTTTGAGCCTGTCACATAAATATCATATCTGCCTTTAGCGTGCAGGCTGTTTATTGCTTTTTCAAATGACGGGCATAATTCAATTTCATCAATAAGAACATAGTTGTTTAATCCTGGCACATACCGGCTTTCAATGTATTTTTCCAGCGCATGGTATTCAAGCAGATGTTCATGCTCCGTAAGGTTGAAATCTATGTGAATTACGCTTGTTTTATCTTGGGATGATATGGCGGTACGGAATTCTTCAAGCAGTCTGGATTTTCCGCTGCGGCGTACGCCTGTGATAACCTTTATATCCGGCGTGCCTGCCAGCTGCATAAGTTCCGAAAGATAATCTCTGCGGGAAATCAGCTTCATAATATACACTATGCCCAAACACATTCAGTCATGCCAGGCTGCGGATGCCGGCCTAATGACGGACTTGTGTGTTTAAGGTTATATTATAATTTTCTATTCCCCAAAATCAATAATTTTTCAGATTTGGGGAATAGGACCCTAAAAGAATAATGCTTCAAAGAACAAGCTCAGTGTTCCGTCTATCCATGTTCCATTATCGTCATACAGGGATATTTTGGGCGCGGGAATTTCATCAATGCAGGTACCGCTGTCAGACATTTTTTTGCATACCTTTCTGCTCATAACCCGGTTGTTTTCATCAAAGACCATATCCTGATATTTCCAGCCGGAAACGCATTTTCCCTTTTCATCGGTTTTTTCGCACTTGTATTCACGTTCATTCGTTTTATGTCCCCGGCTATCATAGGTTATGTCATATTTATGTATTCTGCTTATTTTTCTGCCTGATTTTCCGGAAGAAGCCGGCACGGTATATACGGTTCTCTTTGTTATATCGCCTTTATCATTGTATTCGTATGAGTTTATATAGTCGGTTTTCTTTGCACAGCTGCCTTTGCCGTCAGGTTTTGTACAGTTTCCAAAGGCTTCGGCCTCTTTTCTGCTGCCGTATTTACGATATGATGAACTGGCCAGCTCATTGCATACACCAGTTCTTTCATTTACTTCAGAGCATGTTTCAGAATAAATATCATTCCCCTTACCGTCATATTTTATATTCATGCCGAAATTACCGGCATATTCTGCACAGGTTTTGTTGCTGTGGTATATCAGGCAGGTTCTTTCTGAGATTTTTCTGCCACCGGCATCATATTTCAGGACATTACCGCCTTTTATCTCTTTGCATTCCCCGCTGGAACTGTAATCAGTACATAATGCATTCTGTATGATTCTGTTTCCCTGGCCGTCATATATGTTTTCCGTAATCGTATTTTTGCTGCAATCAGCGGTTGAACAGTTTATTATCCTGATATTGTTGCCTTTTTCATCATATATGTATTCTTTTCTGCCTTCTTCGCGCTGCGTGCATTTTCCGTTTTTGTCGTATGATTCACATTTCTGGACAAGTGTTCTAAGATTCCTGTAATTAACAAAGCCGCCAGCAGAGCATATTCCGTTCTGGTCCTTTACAAGGCAGTATTCCATCCGCAAAGGTTTTCCGTCGAACCCGTAAAGCGTTTTTTTCCTTATGTCTGTACCAGGATATGTTCTTTCCACTGTGCATGAACCGTTGGCGCAGTTTATGCCGCAGTTTCTGTCATAACATTTTCTGTCAAGCGCTTTTACTGTGTTATCGAAAATATTTTTATCATATTCTCCAGGATTATAAGGTTCATTCAAAGAAAGAATTGTTTCATGCTGGCTGTATTTCGGCCGCATATCTGCCTGGTTATCTGACTTACTGACTGCCTCTGTATTAAAAATGTTCTGGTTAGCCATACTGCCAGAATCTGAATAATTTTTTCCATGAGACAGATTATAAGAACCGGGATAGGTCTCAGCGTTTTCACGTCTAAGCAGTTCCTGCGGTATGGGTGCCGGATTATGTGTCTGACTAACCCTGCCTGCATTCAGACTGTTCTGATTAACGGAAGAACCGGCAGAAGCACTTTTACTCTGGGCGGGATTATCAAATGTGGGCTTTTTCCCAGTCATGAGAAATTCCCTGTATTGAGGCGAAAGCAACATCAGTATTCCTATAGCCGAAATAAAATAAAACATAAATTTGTGTATTAGGTTGAAATTTTCCCTTCTTGCCTTTCTTATGGCCCGCCAGTCTTTGTTTCCGCTCATTTGTTCCTCCACGCTACATTAATGGATATTTTTTTACATTCATACGGTAATACAGTCAGAAATATCAGCGTCCTGTATCCGTAAGAATTCCGTTATCGTCATACAGAGTTAATTTCAACATTCCTTTACGGCATGCGCCAATGTCTGAAACTTCCGAGCACAGCGTTGAACGCAGATTTCTGTCATTTTCATCAAAGAATGTTTCCTCATAAATACATTTTTTATTTCCGCCAGGCATTCCGCACATATCTTTTCTTACATGGGTTTTATGTCCGCGCCTGTCATAAGCTGTGTCATACAGCTGAACATAATTCAGTTTTTTTACATCTCCGGCTGTACCGGTGCTGCGCTGAATAAGATATTCGGTTTTGTTTGAAATATTTCCCTTATCGTCATATTCGTATGAATATGTGTAGTTTTCTTTGCCAGTACAGTTTCCATTTCCGTCATATTTAACGCAGTAAACAGCACTTTCAGGCTCACTGCCACTGCCGTATGTATAAGATATGTCATATTCACGCGCCGTACATATTCCGGTTTTGGCATTTACTTCCGTACAGCTGTCAAAGTATATCTTCTTTCCATTTTCGTCATATTTCCAGTTCTGTCCTGCGGAAACAGAATATTCAGCACAGCTAAGGTCAGGATTAAACACTTCGCATTTTCTGACGGATGTTTTTCTGCCAGCGGCATCATATGTCAGAATATCGCCCTTGCCGAAGCTTTCGCATTTCCCGTTTTTGAGACTATTGCATGGAACCGCCTTTACCGTAGCGTTCCCGTGCTCATCATACGCATAAGCCATGTATTCAGTTCTATGGCATGACATGTCCGAACAAATTTTTTTCAGCGCGATGTTACCTTTTTCATCATAGATGTAATTTATCATGTTCCCGGCACGCAGGCATATTCCTTTTGTGTCATATGCAATACATTTCATAAGAGACTTTATACGACCATCGGGCCTGTAATATGCCGTGCCTCCTCCGGCACATATTCCATATCTGTCTTTTTTCAGGCAGTAATCCATGCGTTCAGGCTTACCAGCAGCTGTATAAAATGTTTTTTTCTGTATATCTGTTCCAGGGTATATTCTTTCTACCGTGCATACGCCTTTTACGCAGGTTAATCCACAGTTTTCGTCATAACATTTTTCTCTCAGCCTGTTTACAGCTTCAGGATCAGGCGCCGCCGGCATTTCAGTATTTTCTGTTTTTATTATCTCGGTTTGTTTTGCGGTTCTATTCCTGTGATATCTTTGAATTTTAGGAAGCACTGGTTCCATGCCAATGGAAGTCAGGAATGTGTTTACCCCAAATTTAAGCGCACTGCAGGCAAATAGCGCAACAGCAATAACAATTATTCTTCTTGCGGTTAGTCCTCTTACATTGCT
>CACZRG010000071.1 GCA_902783485.1 uncultured Elusimicrobium sp. | reverse complement strand
TTCTTGCAATATTCCTTTATATAAGAAGTTTTCATTACTATAAAACCGTACATTGTTCTGATTCTGCACAGAATAATTGCGTTAATATTGGTTTCCTTACGTCGTGTACTTCCTCCTCTTCAATAGCCAAGGCAGATCTGTTCATATGCTTTGCTGTTTATGTGGCAGCCTGCCTGTCAAAAAGCATGGCTGTCACTCTGCCTGCCGTACTTCTGCTGCTTGATTTTTATCCTTTACGCCGTATAACATTAAAGAATTTAACAGCCATTGGGGCCAGAACCGTACTTGCTGAAAAAATTCCTTTTTTTGTTTTTGCTGCAGTACTGTCAGTTTTTTATTATTTTGTCGTTGGTAAAGCTATTGATGTGCCTTATATAGATTCGTATATGCCTTCTTTTCAGAAAGCTGTTTACGCATACTGGTTTTACATTGTCAAAATGATTTTTCCATATGGTTTGTCGCCTGTATATACGCCACCTGAAAACGGATATTTTCTATACAATATAGCCGGTGGTCTGATGCTTGTTATGCTTGTGTTAATTGCGTGGCGGATTCGTTATAGATTTCCTGTTTTAATTACATCTCTTCTTTATTATGCAGGAACACTTTTTCCGGTATGTGGCCTGCTTAATGGTGCTCCTGTTCCGGCGGCTGACCGTTATACATATATACCATCAGCCGGGCCTGCCCTGTTTGCAGGATATGTTTTTGCATATCTGCTTTCAGGAAATAAGTCTTTTGTGCTGAATAATAATGCGCGCCTGCGTAGAATCTTAACAGTTCTGACAACAGTATTCCTGATTGTAATATTTTCAGCCGGTATAAGACAGCAGTTTTTCTGGAAAGGTTCTACTTCCGTGTGGCAGCGTGTCGCTTCCGTGCAGCCGCGTTCAGCTATAGCATGGAATAATCTGGCATCGCTTGCTTTTGCAAAGGGGGAAAAGGAGAAAGCTGAAAAACTTATGCAGAAGGCACTTTCACTTGCGCCGGAAGATTTCAATATCCATTTTTATTGTGGCAATCTTTACAGACTGCTGGACCGGAATGGAGATGCTCTGTCTGAATATTCACGGGTTACGGAACTGGCTCCGTCGTATTACGAGGCATATATAAGAAAGGCGGAAATGGAATCAGCCACAGGACTTGTGGCTGAAGCTGTGAAAACACTCCGAAAAGCCACAGAGATAAGGCCACAGTATCCGCAGGCATGGTACAATCTTGCTGAAATGGAACTTTCCTCTGGCGATTATGTACAGGCTGAATATTCGCTAAAAGAACTGCTGAAAATACATGAAGAAACAGAGGATATTATGCTTATGCTTTCTGTTTCAGCTGCCGGTCAGGGCAGATATTACGAGGCGGCTGAATACTGCCGCAGGGCTTTAAAGATCAGGCCTGATTATACGGAAGCGGCTGAGTTTCTTCACAGGCTTGAGAATACAATCTCAACCATACAGAAATGACAATGAGCCGGTTTGTTTTACAGTCTGATATATTATTTTGTCTTTTATTCTGCTGATGCTGAGATTTCAGACTGTTTTATCTTTCGCGCGTGAGTTCCTGTTGCAGGTGCCATTTTATTTCCCTCTCGGCGATGATAAAAAAAGATTCCTTTGTGAAATCCGGGTTCCCTGCCCTTTCTTTCTCAAGGTAATAGGCAGCTGTTCTGTACATATGCCGTGACATATAAAGTTTTGCCAGCCTGAAATTTATAAACAGTGCCCTTGGATTGGCGTCAAGGGCGGCTTTGTAATATTTTTCTGCTGCCTGTGGCATGCGGAATTCTTCGTGTATCATGCCAAGAGTATCCAGCATTTCATGATATTCCGGTGTTTCATGCGCTGCCCTGTTCCAGAACAGCAGTGGCTTTGAATAATACTGTGCATTTATTTGGCTGACCGCTGCTGAAAAGATAAAAAATATTACAGACAGTGCCGCCAGAAAACTGTGTGAAAACAAATGCTTTGTTTTTGCTGTTGAATTTTCTGTTTCCGATGCTTTTGCGAAACTGTAAAGAAGTCCGGCCATAGGCAGGTAAAGCCTGTGTTCAAAAAGAAACATTGGTTTTACGTCGTGGAAAAACGTGGGCAGCAGCATTAATGTAAACCATAGCAGACCAAAAATTATTCCTCTTCTGTTGCGTACTGTTTCTGTACGGAATAAAAACATAAGAAACAGTACAGCGGGAATATAGTATGCAAGTTCCTTCGTTATCCTTGCCATATTATAACAGCCGGGTAAAAAGGGAAAAACGGCTTTGCCCAGGTAAACCGGCAGGAAAATGCAGTCTTTAAGCGTTGCATATAAATCCGGTTCCGCCGGTCTGACTCTTGCGCAGGAATGAAGAACCGCCCAAATTATAACAGGAATAAACAGTGTCGTAGAGAATTTCAATATTTCCTTTTTATCCGGCTTCCGTCCTTCAACAAGATAAATCCACAAAAAAGGCAGCGGAATGAAAAGTATTGCTGTCTCTTTAGTCAGCAATGCGCAAAGAAATGCCGTGGAAAAGCCGCATAGCATGAAATCTGAGCGGTTTTTCTGATATTGCAGGAAGATTATAAAGGTGAAAAGAATAAAAATAGCGAGAAGTGGGTCGTTGCGTCCGTAAAGCCATGCTGCTGCCGAGGACAGGGAAGGGTGCACTGCAAAGAACAGGGAAAGAATAAAAGCTGTTTCTTTTTTTAATAAAAAAGAAACTAAAAATGCAAAGATCATTGCTGTGCC
>CACZRG010000070.1 GCA_902783485.1 uncultured Elusimicrobium sp. | reverse complement strand
GGAGGCGCCAGTGCTGCTTTCTTTCACTATCTGTTTTATGTCTGCCTGTTTAAGAATAAGATCGCCGTATTTTGTTTTTACAAGCAGGCTGCTGTCTGTGCGGCCTGCTATGTCACCTTCCAGCCGGACACCATCTTTCATAATAAATATCTCCGCTATGGCAGGTATTGAAAATACAGTGGTCATTAAAAAGGCCACAGGCAGAGCCGATGAAAAAAGTTTTGTCAGTTTTTTCATTTTTTTGCCTCTTTCCCGTTTTCTGAGGATATATCCGTATCTGCGGTTTCCGGCAGAGGTGTATTATCCATGTACCACACATATCCACCTAAATTCTTGTCTGAATCAGGCAGTCTGCGTGGGCATGAAACCGCGTGTTTTATGACAATTGTAGTATACGGAATACTTGTTTTCTCTGCGTTTTCTGAACCGGAACTGTCGTCAGAACTGTTTGAAGAAAGATAGTTTTTTGCCGAAAGTGTTATGCCTGAGGCGTAAATGAGCCTTTCATTATCTACTATTGCAAGCGCGGAATAGCCCGGATGTTCCTGAATAAATTCGGAAAGGGTTTTTGCCATTGTTTCATTAAGTACGGCGAGTGCGTGTATGTGCTTCCTGAGTGCGTCTGAAGTTATTTTTTTCCCTGCTGCATCTTCAAGTTTTTTTCTTATGTAATTCTCATATGTGGTGTTGTGCGGATCAGTGCTGGAAAGCGGAATAAGTCTTTTTTCCTCCTGTGAGAGGTTGTCCTCGCCGTATTCCTCAATAGCGTCCACAAGGTCTGCAGGCAGGCCTATCGCAAGTGCTTTAAGCTCTTTCTCTTTTATGAAATCAAGAATTTCCTTGTATTTTGTAATATCGTAATTTGTGTCCTCCCTGCCGGACATGGCGGCAAAAAATTCTTCCTGTGTCATTCCCCCGGATATGTATTCGTCCAGGATTGGCTGTATTTCCTTGTTCATGGCTCCGAAAGCCACTACTATTTTTTTCCCACGTGCCATGCTCATGGATTTAAGTGTGTCGCGTTGTGCAGTGTAATCCTGCCTGCCACCTGATTCGCCGATATAGATAATATGGTTTTTCCATATTGTCATCATATAATTTGCCGGGCCATAAAAAGGTGTGCCGGTCTGGCCGCCGAAAAGACAGTATTCCGGCCTGTCCATGCTGAGTTTTACCGTTTCCGTTGATATTACCGGGCCTTTGCGCTTGCTTATGTCAGCACTCTGGCGTTTGGACGCAGCATCTGCGTAAGAGCTGAACTGCATGAGACAGAACAGAATAAATAAGAGAATTTTCATAATAAAATTATAGTAAATTTATAAATAATAAATATTACCGGAAGAATTGGCGGAAAGATACGGGCTGAATATTTGTCAGAAATAATCCTGAAATAAATACGCTTCGCCGCTTCTGAAGTTTTTCCTGTATTTGCAAATGATTTTTGTTTTTTCTATATTGTAGATATGTAGCAGAATATTAGTTAAAAGGAGAATTAAAGAAAAAATGAAAAAAATATTAGCATTGGTTCTTTTCCTCGGATTAGGCTCCTCAGCTTTTGCGGCTGACAGCAAAATAGAAGCCGGTCTTGGACTTTTTGATGGCCTGCCTATGGCAAGCGATTTCAAAGACAATGCCAAGAGCGCTATGGGCTTTGAGATATTTGCTGATTATAATGTCGCAGATAATCTCTTCGTCGGCCTTGAATTTGGCCACTCATTCGGCTATGATTACAAAGTCGGCAATGGTACTGCTGACGAGGATTATCTCGGAATCCGCGGAAAATATGCCCTTCCGCTTGATGATGGTTTCAGAGTATACGGCCTTATCGGCATAGCCAATTACTGGCTTGACCTGGACAATGGTATTGATGAAAGCAGCCTCGGCTGCAGCATCGGCCTTGGCGCTGACTACGATGTCAATCCCAATGTGTTCATAGGACTTGAGGGCCGCTATCACTTCTCACCTACAGTTGATCTTCCTTTCGGAATGGGTGATGTAAAGACCTCTCACATGATGATAGGCCTTCACGCCGGATACCGCTTCTGATTGCGGACGGAAAAGAAATAAAGACAGGCTCCGCAGGGGGCCTGTTTTTATTTGCAGTGACGGAAATAACGTCTCGTTGTTTGTGTTTGAAAAAACAGGCTTTTTTTGCTAAAATATATATATTGCGGGTGGTTAGCTCAGCGGTAGAGCACTGTCCTCACACGACAGGGGTCACAGGTTCAAACCCTGTACCACCCACCAGTTTCACACAGGCCCTGAACGGGCTTTTTTTATTTCCTTTTTTTTCTGTCCGAAAATATATAATATTGTTATATAAGAACAGTATGGCCCGCTCTGAATAATATGTGCGGGGTAATGTCTGCTGCAGGGGTAAATATATTGCCTGTGCAGCAGTCAGCTTAAGCAGTACAGGGCTGAAGATAAACAGACTCGAGGAGATTTTATAATGAGAAAAGTATATATAGCCGGGGCATTGAGGACAGCGGTTGGCAGATTTCAGGGGACGCTTGGCAATACCAGCAGCGTGGAGCTTGGAAAAACGGTGGTGAAAGCTGTTATTGAGCGCAGCGGGCTAAAGCCTGAGAATGTTGATGAAGTTATAATGGGTTCCATATGCACTGCTGGCATGGGGCAGAATGTAGCCCGGCAGATAGAGATAGCCGCCGGCATTCCTGTTGAGAAAACAGCTGTTACGCTGAATATGGTATGCGGCAGCGGAATGCGCGCCATAGCTATGGCCGCCCAGGAAATAAAATGCGGCGACGCTGAAGTAATAGCCGCAGGCGGCAGCGAGAATATGACAGCCGCGCCCTATGTGCTTAAAAAAGCCCGCGGCGGCTACCGCATGGGCAATGGTGAGATAATAGACACCATGGTTAATGATGGGTTGTGGGATGTTTTCAATAATTGTCATATGGGTATTACTGCGGAGAATCTTGCTGTTAAATATAATATATCACGCGCAGAGCAGGATAAGATGTCTGCCGAATCACAGAACAAGGCGGAAAAAGCCATAAAAGAAGGCCGTTTCAAAGATGAAATCGTGCCGGTTGTTATTCCGCAGCGCAAAGGCGATCCTGTTGTTTTTGACACGGATGAATTTCCCCGTTTCGGCACTACAGAGCAGACGCTTGCGAAACTTAAGCCTGCTTTCAAAAAAGATGGCACCGTTACTGCTGGCAATGCTTCCGGCTGCAATGATGGCGCGGCTGCTGTACTTGTTGTTTCGGAAGATGCCCTGAAAAAGTACAATCTTAAGCCCCTGGCCCGTATTGTGTCCTATGCCTGGGCCGGTGTTGATCCGTCAATAATGGGCATAGGCCCGGCGTATGCAGTACGCAAGGCCCTGGACAAGGCCGGCTGGAAACTGGAAGACGTGGAGCTTATAGAAGCCAATGAGGCCTTTGCGGCGCAGGCTCTTTCTGTGGCAAAGGAACTGGGATTCAATAAGGAAATAGTGAATGTGAATGGCGGCGCAGTCGCTCTGGGGCACCCGATAGGCGCAAGCGGTGCCCGCATAACCGTTTCGCTTCTGCATGAAATGAAAAAGCGCGGCGTTAAAAAAGGCCTTGCCACGCTCTGCATAGGCGGCGGCATGGGTATAGCCCTCTGTGTGGAAATGGATTAAATACATTTTTATGGTATTTTAACCAGAAAACATAAAAAGACCGTACTTAAGAATAATAAAGTGCGGTCTTTTTTATTAAGCAAATTATTTAGTGGCTTAATATTCATTTGTGTTTGTATAGATGACGAGTAAAATAATTATAGTGTGTCAACTTGTCCCAGCCTGAAAAACATATCCGGAATAGTTGTAGTATGGAGAAAATAAAAAATCTTTGGAAAAAGATTGATAACCGCTGGCTGAAACTGCCCTGCATTATTCCTGCTTTTATATTGTGTCATTATTATTCAATTACAGGCTTTGTTATAGGCATTTTGTTGTGGATAGTGGCATTTGCTTCTATGTTATTTCTGCCAGAAAAATAAGCGGAATAATCAGATGAAATGCACCCCTGAAATCAGACAAATAAAGTTCAGTTTCAGGAGGTGCATTTTTTTGTTCTAACCAGGGTGTAATAAAGCCAGGGCTGGCCTGTTTTTACTTATCTTCCGGCTAATTGGCCACAGGCGCCTGCTATATCGTCGCCGAGGCTCTTTCTTATTGTTACTTCCCAGCCTAATTCCTGCAGCAGTCCCTGGAATATCTGCATTCTTTCCGGAGCCGGTGCACGGAAAGGGCCGCCTGTTCTGTTATAGGGAATAAGGTTTATCGTGAAATATTTAGGCGCCGAGATAGTACGCAGATAATCATTTATCTTATCCGGCATACTGCGGCTGCTGTTTACACCGTCAAGCATTACATATTCTATGAAAACCTTGCGGTGAGTAGCCGCTATATAATCCTGCAGGGCTTTCGCAACCTGGCTTAAAGGATAGCGTGCATTAAGCGGGACAAGGTCCGTGCGCAGTACGTCATCAGCTGCATGAAGCGAGAAAGCTAGATTACACTGTGGAAATTCCTTTGCGAATGCTCTTATTCCCGGTACATGACCGGAAGTAGAGACTGATACATGCCTGCGTCCAAGGCCTATAAGTTCAGGACTGGTTATTATGCGTATGGCCTCCGCCACGGAATTGTAATTTAGAAAAGGTTCACCCATTCCCATGAAAACAACACTGTGTATTTTGCAGCCGTTTAATTTTTTCAGGTGATCTGCGGCGAATATGAACTGGTCTGTTATCTCCTCCGGAGAAAGATTGCGGCGCAGACCGCGTTTGCCGGTAGCACAGAAAGCGCAGCGCACGGCGCAGCCTACCTGGGTGCTCAGGCACAGCGCCCATTTCTCTGGCAGTATGTTCATCAGTACGCCTTCTATCTTATGCCCGTCACGCAGCCTGAAGCAGAATTTTATGGCATCGTGATTCTGTGATACAAGTATTTCTTCTGGCGAGATGGATAGCAGACGGCCTTCCTTTTCCGCAAGGCTTGCGCGCAGATCAGCAGGAAGTGTCTTTATTTCTTCCCAGTCCGTGGCGTATTGTTTGTATACGGCGTCGCGTATCTGGTTAAGCCTGAAAGCAGGTATGCTGTTTTCCTTAAAAAAATTTTCTATTCTTACAAGATTCATGATTGTTTTCCGTTTCTAAAAATGAAAGCCCGCCAGTATAAATAAAGGCCGGCGGGCTTCTTGGCTTAAAATGTTTTTTAATAATTAGCAGTAACAGATGGGTCTACCAGCGGTTCAAATACCTTTACGGTTACCTGTCTGTTAAGGCATTTTATGTATTCATCATAATCATACATATATACTGCATGCCAAATGGTTGTTGTGCGCAGCTTAAACAAATCCCTTCTTGTGGTAAAGAAGCTTAAAATATGGTCTTTCGCATATTGAACGACTTCTTTGTCTACATCTGCGACAGCAAGATCTATCTGATAGTTGGAATCTGCCGCTTTTATTATGTTTGAAATTATGTCATGCTTAGCCCAAATGTTTATCCATTTGCCTTTTACGCTTGCAGGCTTTGATACGGTTTTTTCAAAGTCTTCCTGTTTTACTTTCAGCTTGCTGTAAATTTTTACTATAGCATTGCCTGGCATTAACGGAGAACCCATTGTTATCCAGCGGTCTATTTTTACTTTGGAACGCATTTCAGGCATACGGTGAAGAGCTGTATGGGCAAGCATTGTGCCCCAGCTGTGGGAGATGAGGCATATAGGGCGGCCTGTCCCGCGGTATTTCTTTTCCACTGCGGCAATATGTGATATAAGTTTTTTTACATATTTTTCAGATTCATCCGGGTCGCGGGACCATTCAAACGGTTCTACCGTAAGGCCTCTGGCCTCAAAGTCAGGAAGGCTTTTCATGCTGTCTTCCAAATAGTGCACGTCAACGCTTACTATTCTTGTGTCCAGCTCTGGTATCTGCTCGCCTTCCTGCAGCATAAAGTATTCTTCATTGAATTTCTGCACTTCCGCAGCCAATGTTTCATTGTTTACCGCATCTCTTTTGTGAGGAAAAAAGAAATGCCAAATCTTTTTGAGTGTGCTTATCTCAAGTATTCCTGGGCCTATCTCATCAAAGCTAAGGCCGGGAACAGTTATTATTACTGGAGGTTTGCCATTCCCATCCGGTTCGAGGGCTTTCAGAATGGCTGCCTCTGCGGCAACAGGAACAGCTGGGAGCTGCAGCTGCTGTACAAGCTGCGGAACGCCGGCTGCCTTTATATCTGAAAGTTCAGGCGCCCTGCTTTCCTGTGCCACTGATATTCCGGCAAAAGAAAGGATTAAAGCGGATATAAAAACGGATAAGATTGGAAAAAATAATTTTCTCATAATATAATTATAATATGATTTTATAAAAAAAACAAATTTTTCAGCAGTTGTTCTGCTTCGGCGTCACCTGCAGGTCCGTATACAGGCAGCTGTCTAATGTCTTTTTTTACGGCGCAGTCTTTCAATTTCCTTAAGCCTTTCCGAAGTTTCCGGTGAAACAATCATCTCTATGCGGTCAACCAGTTCGCGTAGTGCCAGAAAGCGGTTTACAGAGCGCTTGCGTTCGCGCTGGCAGCGCACAAGCAGATCAAGCGGAGGATATGAAAGCTGAACTGCGTTTGAGGTCTTGTTTATTTTCTGTCCGCCTTTTCCGCCACCCTTTACGAATTTCTCTTCTATAATGGAAAGGTCAATGCCAAGACGCACTATGCGTTCTTTAAGGGCATTGACCTTCTGTGGTGTTATGTCTGAGTCTTCAGGAAAGTTCAATCTTCGGCCTTCCCGTGCTCGCGCAGCCAGCGCCGTATGCTGCTGCGCGCTGTAGCTGTCTTGACTATTTTCAGCCAGTCTTTTTTTGGTTCGGAATTCTTTCTGGTCAGAATTTCGCATTTGTCGCCGCTTTTTAAGGGCGTGTCAAGTCTGGCCATTTTGCCGTTTATTCTGGCACCGGTGCAGGTGTTGCCAACTTCCGTATGTATGCTGTAGGCGAAATCCAGCGGCGTTGAGCCCATCACTAACGGCTTTACCTTCCCTTTCGGGGTAAATACGAAAACCTGCTGCATTTCAAGGTCTCCCTTGAAACCATCAAGAAATTCATCGTTTTTAAGGTCCTGCTGCTTTTCTATCCATTCGCGCAGCCAGTTAAGTTTCTCGTTCAGATGTTCGTCAGGCGCCTTGTCGCCCAGCTTGTAGCGCCAGTGCGCGGCTATGCCGTATTCATTTGTATGATGCATCTGCTCGGTGCGTATCTGTATTTCCACCATTTCGCCGGAAGAAGCCATAACCGTAGTGTGCAGGCTCTGATAGCCATTCATCTTCGGCACGGCTATATAATCCGTAAATGTCCCTACAACCGGCTTGAAAAGCGAATGAACAAGCCCCAGAAGGGCGTAGCAGTTCAGAATGCTGTCTGTTATTATGCGTGCAGCAAGTGTGTCCTGAATTTCCTCGAAAGGCTTGTTCTGCATCTGCATCTTGCGGTATATTGAATACAGGTTTTTGGTGCGCGAAAGAATACGGTGCGGAATCTTTGTGTCCTCAAGATGTCTGTTAAGCGCATTCTTGAACTCATCAAGGAGCTGTTCCCTGCGTGCGTATCTCTGCTGTACCTTGTCAAGAAGATCATAATATTCCTTTGGCTTCAGGTATTTGAACGAAAGATCCTCAAGCTCCGATTTGATTGCGAATATTCCGAGACGCTGTGCGAGCGGGGCATAAAGCGAAAGTGTTTCCTGCGCTTTTTTCTGCTGTTTCTCAGGTGTCTGGAACTGAAGAGTACGCATATTATGCAGCCGGTCCGCCAGTTTCACTATTATGACACGTATATCCTCGGCCATGGCCAGAACCATTTTGCGCCAGTTTTCTATCTGCGCTATATCCCTGGAGGAGAAATTTATGGAGTCAATTTTGGTTACACCGGAGACTATGCCGTATATCTCATCACCGAATTCCTTCCGGAAATCCTCATTTGGTGTATCGGTATCCTCTATTACATCATGAAGAATACCGGCGCATATCGTAGGTATATCCATTTTGAAACTTACGAGTATTTCAGCCACGGCTGCACAGTGGGTGAAATATTCATCACCTGATTTACGCCGCTGGCCCTTGTGCGCTTCCTGTGCGTAATTCCAGGCATATTCTATCAGAGTGGTATCCTGCTGGGAATATTCCCTGAATCGCGATAATAAATCTTCAAGCTGCATCATAATATCACTTCCATGCAATATCTGTCAGTCCGGCATTAATTCAAGCTGACGGCATATTTCCGCTGCGGTTCTTTCGGCTGCGCCCTTATCACCAAGGAGTTTTCTGAGGGAAAGCATTTCATTCCGTTTGTCAGATAGTTTCTGCGGCTCGTTCAGATACGAAAGAGCGTCCTGGGCTATAAGTTCCGGCGTAGCACTGTCCTGTATGAGTTCTTTTACCGCAGGCCGGTTTAGCAGTATGTTTACAAGCGAAATATATTTTACTGTTATTACCCTTTTGGCTATTGCATATGTGAATTTCCCAAGTTTGTATGCTACGGTCATGGGCAGCCCCAGAAGACCATTTTCAAGCGTGGCTGTGCCTGAGCATGTGAAAGCGAAATCCAGTTTCTTTCTTTCCTTGTAATCTTTCTCACGCACAATTTCTATGTCTTTTGACCAGTATCTGTTTACTGATTCCAGCATTGGTACAAGGGTTGCATCGGGAAATTCCGGTACTGCGAACAGTTTCGCCGAGGCTCCTGGATATGTTTCCTTGATTTTGTAAAAAGCCTTGACAAAAAGCGGCAGCAGGGCAGATATTTCATTTTTCCTGGAACCGGGCAGAATACCTATATTCCATTTTCCGTTTTCCGGCGGAAAGTTTTTTTCTGCTGGTTCTGGTATCATATCCAGAAGGGGATGGCCTACAAAATACGGATTGCCGCCGGCTTTTTTATAAATTGCTTCCTCAAATGGGAATATTACGAAAATTCCTTTGGTATTGCGCGCAATTTTCGCGGCGCGGCCAGGGCGTGAGGCCCAAACCTGCGGGCTTATATACCAGTATGCTGGTATTTTGCGGTGAGCAGCCAGCCCTAAAACCTGATAATTGAACCCGTAGAAATCAACAGCTATAACGCAGGCCGGTTTTCTTTCCTCAAGATAATGGCGTATGAGCCTTATCAGCTTGAACCAGAGAGTGAAATGACGGAAAGGGGCGGCGAATCCGGAGGCTCCGACTGTTACGAGATTGTATATGAAATGGTCAGCTGTCTCCTGCATTCGCAGACCGCCCACAGCTGTTATTGCGAGTGAGGGGTCTTTCTTTTTAAGTTCTCTTATGAGATTGGCGGCATGAACGTCACCAGAAGGATCACCTGCGATAATAAGAATATTTTTTGTCTGTGGAACTGTTATAGCCATGATTGACGCCTTATTTGTCTATCCCCGCCCTGACAAGTGTTTCTTCCAGCATTACTTTCCCGGCCTTGCCTATGTCAGAGAGATTTCTTGAGAAGGATTCCTGTGTCTCCGGGGTTTTGCGTGCGGAAATTTCATATCTGCGCATTTCTTTTGTTATGGCAAGCGCCAGATGAACCGCTTTCAGGCCTTTTTCACCACTGTTTATAGGTGTGCGGGAATTTTTTATGCAGTCTATAAAATGATAAAGTTCTTCGCGTATGGGTTGTTTCTTTTCCAGTTTGGGAACAGTTATCTCTATATCCTTCAGACTGGACAGAATTGGGGTTTTCCTTCTGTAAATCTTAAGTCTTGCGCTTACATAATCAACAGAAAGATATTCGTCCTGCTGATAAATTCTCATATGCCGGGCCGCTTCCATTGTTGCGCGGCTTGCAGTTATATCAGCTATACAGCCGTTCTTGAAGCGCAGCCTGGCATTGCATATATCCTCGTGATTGGAGAACAGGCTGGCGCCTATGGCCTCAAAACTTTCCACCTCACTGTCTATCATTGTGAGAATTATGTCCAGATCATGAATCATAAGGTCAAGCACAACACCTGTGGCGGCCACGCGCGGGTCGAATGGGCCAAGCCGTTCTATCGTTACATATCTGGGTTTTTTTACATGTTTGAGGGTCTCGACTACGGCAGGATTGAATTTTTCGGAATGGCCTACCTGCAGGATTACATTGTTTTTTTCAGCAGCTTCAAGAAGTGCTCTCGCACCTTCTTCGGAATTTGCTATGGGTTTTTCCACAAGCACATGTTTCCCGGAGTTCAGGGCTTTTACACCCATTCTGGCGTGCAGTTCCGTTGGAACCGGGAGCACAAGCGCATCAACCTGTGGAATAAGTTCTTCCATGTCACGGTAGGCAATGCAGTTGAAATCCCAGGCTAATTTCTGCGCGCGCATAAGATCTGGGTCGGATACGCCTATAAGTTCCACTTCCGGCATTGAAGCCAGTGTGCGGCAGTGAAAACCGCCAAGTTTGCCAGCTCCAACCACGCCAAAACGTAATTTCTTTTCTGCCATAAATTCTCCGAAAATAAGAAAACGTCCCGGAAAAATCCGGTCTTTTAACAATTTTACAAAAAACCAGGGAAAGATTAAAATATAAAATATTCACAAAATTAAATACAAATTATGTTCTGCTATGTTCTGCATGTCTGATGGCATTTTTTTCATGTTTTTTGTTTAAAAGCCATGGAAAATCTTCAGATTCTGTTTTTTTACTGAGGTATCCTGTTTTATGCTGATCTGAAACCATATTTGCGGGAAAATAATATGAAATACTTTTGGGTAAAACTATAATTTTTTGTAAAAATCTTCGTTTTCTGAATAAATTAATGTGATTTTTACCAAAATCTGTGCTATAATAAATATTAAGGTATATTAAGGAAAAGAAAACAATGCTGACAGAATTGACATCTGTTGAATGCCGCATACTGGGTTCCCTGGCGGAAAAATCAATTACCGTAAGGGAACAGTATCCGCTTTCTTTCAATTCGCTGATGCTTGCCTGCAATCAGAAATCAAGCCGTGATCCCGTAATGTCTCTTGATTCTGCTGTTCTGGGCCGGGGGATAGATTCACTCGTTGAAAAGGGACTGGTGCAGAAGCATCTTTATTCAGGTGAAAGATCTGTAAAATTCACGCATTGTTTAAGCACACTGCTTGATACTCTGGATCCGAAAGTTACGGCTGTATTTATAGTTTTAATGCTTCGTGGTCCGCAGACTGCTGCCGAATTAAAAACAAGAACGGAAAGACTGTACCAGTTTGGCAGTACTGCGGAAGTTGAATCCCTGCTGCAGCAGCTTTGTGCGGCAGAAAACCCCATGGCAGCTAAGGCTCCGCGCCGTCCCGGACAGAAAGACGGCAGGTATATGCATCTTTTCTGTGGTATGCCCTCATGTACGGAGAATGAACAGAATGAAAAGCGTCCGCTGGTTTTCAACGATAAAACCGAAGAGCGGCTGCGTATTCTGGAAAATAAGATTTCCGTGCTTGAAAAATGGCTTAAAGATTTTTCCGAAGGTGCGTTTTCACCTTTTGAGCCGCCTGAACAGGCGGTTTCTTCCGAAATGGTTTCTTCCGAGTCCGCTGGCAGCTCTATGCCCGCAGGTAAAACTGTGGCTGCTGATGCAGCAGCGTCCGCGGCTTCAGAAGTGTCTGTTTCCGGGGAATCTTCTTCAGTCATAAATGGGACGTCTGCCGCTGTCACGGAAGATGACGGCGGGCATGACGCTCCGCCTGGCACCGTCTCTTAAAAAGGCGGCGCTGTGTGCCGGCTTTGCCGGCAGATAATGACCGCCCGTATGAACGCAACGGTTACTGGAGGATTATACTATGAACGAACAGACCATCAGCAGACCGGCTGCTGTTCAGGCAGCAAATAATGAAAAAAGCTGTATTCATGTTTCACGTGGTACAGTTGATATACTCAATTCCCTTTCATGGTTTTTCATGGATGCCTTCTGGATGCTTCAGCTTCCTAAAGCCTGTGTATGCTGTATTGTTCCTACAGCTGTTACCGGAATAGCCCTTCTTTTCACAAATAAGAAAAACAGACCGCTTATGTTAATGGATATATCCACAAACTGCTGGATATGGATGAATTTTTTCTGGATTCTGCAGGATATGTGGGAGCTTGACTATATGATGCCTTATGTAAAGATTCTGACCATTATCGGAATAGTGTGTCTGCTTGTGGCTGTAAAGATGTCAGGAGACCTTTCGGAGCTTTTTGCACATTTTGGCCCATTCCGCAGTCCTTCGGAAATAACTGCAAATATGCACAGACAGGCAAGACGTGGCAAGACAGCTGCAGGAAAAACTGGTCCGGCGAAAACATGTGCCCATGCCAGGAAAAAACAAATTTAAAATATCTGTTGAAGCTGCAGATATTGCAGAACACGGAATATCTGTCTGAACATCTTTAACTGCTATTATAAAAAGACCGCGCTTATAACCGTGCGCGGTCTTTTTAATATAATATCTCTATAAAACGGCGCGCAGCTATTCCGTACATCACTGCGGGCAGACAAAGATTGAAAATTTTTATAAGGCGGAAAATGCGACAGTACGCTGTCGCAGTGTCCTGCTATACTGTCAGTATGGACATTACTGAAGTACCTAAGGAGAAATTTTATGGCTAAAGAAGAAAAAAAGGAAGACAACAGGGCAAAGGCCCTTGAAGTTGCCCTTGCCCAGATAGAAAAAAGTTTCGGAAAGGAAGCTATTATGAAAATGGGTTCCCGTACCGCTAACATGAAAATAGAGGTTATCCCGACCGGAGCACTTACCCTGGACCTCGCTTTGGGTGTGGGCGGTATTCCGCGTGGAAGAATTACTGAGATTTATGGACCAGAGTCCTCCGGCAAGACCACGCTTACTCTTCATGTTATAGCTGAGGCTCAGAAAAAAGGCGGGCTTGCCGCCTTCATAGACGCAGAGCATGCGCTTGACCCGGTATATGCCCAGAAAATCGGTGTGGACATAGATAATCTGCTCATCTCCCAGCCGGATTCCGGTGAACAGGCACTTGAAATAACCGAAAAGCTGGTGCGCAGCGGAGCTGTTGATGTTATAGTCATAGACTCTGTGGCTGCTCTTGTCCCCAAGGCTGAAATAGAGGGGGATATGGGTGATTCACATGTTGGTCTGCAGGCCAGGCTTATGAGCCAGGCTCTTAGAAAACTCACCTCTATAGTGGCAAGCAGTAAAACCGCTATTATATTCATAAACCAGCTGCGCCAGAAAATTGGTGTTATGTTCGGCAATCCCGAAACCACTACAGGCGGTCTTGCACTTAAATTTTATTCTTCCGTGCGTATGGATATACGCAAAATAGAAACCCTCAAGCACGCTGATGTCATTACCGGAGCCAGAATACGTGTTAAGGTTGTAAAGAACAAAGTGGCCCCACCCTACCGTCAGGCGGAATTTGAAATGGTGAACGGTCAGGGAATTTCGAAGGAAGGTTCCATTCTGGACATGGCCGTAGAGACAGGCATTATAGACAAGAGCGGATCCTGGTTTATATATAAGACTGCGCGTATAGGCCAGGGTCGCGAAAACGCAAAAAACTATCTGAAAACAAATCCGGAGGTAGCCACAGAAATATTCGAGGAACTCCGTAAACGTCTTATAGCAGGCGGAAATTCATCTGAAGATACCGGTAGTGAAAATGCTGTAAATGCAGCGGAACAGCCGGAGTGAACCTCAGCGCTGCTTCGTGGCTGTGCAGTCTGTAATTAAAAAGACCTGAAGACAGCCTGTATATTATCCTTTGCGGATAAATATCTGCACTGATTATACGGATATATGTCTGTTTCTGTATGAATGAATAAAAATGCATGAATTAGCCTCCCGTTTCCGCAGTTATCTTGTTCTCGAGAGAGGACTTTCTGACAATACCTGCTCTGCCTATGCCGGGGATGCGGAGGCTTTTATTGCATGGTGCGAAAGCAGAAAGACTGATCCTGTAAAGGCAGAATCTACGGTGGTTGAAGATTATTTGTGGGAGCTTAAGACAAAACTGAATATAAGTCCTGCTTCCATATTCCGCAAAACAGAGGCGATAAGGGCTTTTTACAGATATCTCCGTATTGAGGGGGAAACGGAAAAGGATCCTACCGTTAACTTCCGTTCCCCTCATCTGCCTAAAAAAACTCCACGGTATCTTTCACGCGCTGATATGGAAAAACTACTTGCCTTTCCTCCTGGAAATACATTCGCATCTCTACGTGTGACCGCCGCGATAGAACTGCTTTATGCCACCGGCATACGTGTTTCCGAGCTTGTCGGATTGAGAGTAGAGTCTGTTAATTTCGAGCAGGGCTGGCTTCGTGTTTTCGGTAAAGGCTCAAAGGAAAGAATGGTGCCGGTAAGCCGCCGTGCGCTCAGATGTCTGAAAACATATATAGAAGCCTGCATAACCAGATTCGGAGGCAGACTTGTTTCCTCTGATCTTTTTCTTAATTCCTCCGGACGCAGGATAAGCCGGGTGATGATGTGGAAAGATATAGTCAGGCGTGGAAAGGAGGCAGGAGTGGAAATTCATCCACATCCGCATCTTTTCCGGCATACCTTTGCCACACATCTTGTGCAGGGTGGCGCAGATCTGCGTTCCGTTCAGGAAATGCTTGGGCACGCCAGTCTCAATACAACACAGATCTATGCACATCTTTCCCGTGGTGATCTGAAGCGGGCGCATGACCGATTTCACCCTGACAAGGAAGAATAAAACAGGTCAGCCGTATGAAGGCTGCCGGAATTTAACTGTACCGTAAAATTCCGGTTCAGTTTGCGGTATTTTTTTTGATTTTTTGCCTGAAAGGCTGTCTATTTTGTAAAATTAATAAGATTTACGACCATGGAAGACGGAAAGGCTACTCTGAAATCAAAAATAAGGGTGCATGACAGGCATCGTATTGAAATAAAACTCGACTTCGATCTTGACGATGTCGCGAAGAGTTCCTATTCCGTTGAAACATATTTTTTCGTTCCACGTTCCCTTAATATCGGTCCGCATAATTATCATAAGGAACAGTTTTATGATTCATGCCAGCGGTATATACGTTTCAGTACTCCGAAGATAAGTCTTGGCAGAATATGCGATGCTTCCCTGGAATATTCACCGCTTACAAGAATACGCTCCATGATGAAAGCCGTACAGGCGGGCGACAATTCCACCGGAATGATGGAAAAAATCTGCTATGAGATAAAACTGCTCGGCTGCATAACGCGCGGTGAGCTGCGCGACAATGTAAAACAGTTCGCGGAGTCGTATGAGGCTTCCGGAATGACCGGTATTCTTGAGAGTGCCATAGATCTTTTTTTAAGTGACCTGGACAGATTCCGCAGAAATTTTGATCAGCTGCGTACTGAAATGGCAGCACCGCTTGTGCCTGTTAAAATACGTGAGACATTTGCCTTCTGTGATGAATACATCAGTCTGTCGCTTGAAGAACATATGAGCGGGCTGGCTTTCATGCTTCAGAACAGGGCTGATGAAAAAAACAAAGCTGTCGCAGCTTTTCATTCTCGTATTGTCAAAATAATACAGGAGGAGGTTTCCTACCGCAGGGAAAGCTCATATCCTTCTGTTTTTGACCCTGGCTCAGCCAATGAGCTTCTGATATACCGGCGTGGTATTTTAAAGAAATTTGTGTCTGCCGTGCTTTTTATACGTGCTGAATTTTCAGAGTGGGAAGCGCTTACACAGATAATATTCGGTTTCGCTGCCGGCGTCGCCATGCTTTTCGCCTCCGTAATAAGCGTATATTATCAGAACAAATATACCACAACCAGTGTACCTTTCGTTACTGCGCTTGTGATAAGCTATATTTTCAAGGACAGGATAAAAGACTGGATAAAATTCTCGTTCTCAAAAAAGCTGGCACACTGGATATCAGACAGAAAAATAGATGTTATAGACCCTGACACCTTCAAGAGCATAGGTGAGCTGAAAGAAGGATTTACTTTCATAAAACACGAGAATCTTCCGCCTGATGTGTTCAGGCTCAGGAATGCCGATTATCTTACTTCCGTAGATTCTGAAGGAAGACCGGAAAGAATTTTCAAATATAAAAAACATATACTGCTTAAACCCGGAGCCATAATACGTAATCACGACCGCCGTAAAGGCATAAACGATATAATGCGTTTCAATGTGGCAAGACTTATACAGCAGGCGGATGATCCTCTTGCAGTATATAATTATCTTAACGAAAAAACCGGGCTTGTAGAGAAGACATCCTGCTCCCGCGTATATCACATAAATGTTATAGTCAGGTATACCTATACGGACCGTGACGGTGAAGAGCAGGAATACTTTGAGCGCCGCCGCATAGTCCTTAACAAGAACGGAATTGTGCGTATGGAAGAAGTGCGCTGATTCCGTATCTGCGTTCCGTACTTCCATTGTCGGTTGTTTCCTGACATATTTTATTAAAAAAACGGGGCATAATAATTTATATAATATATGTGCCCCGGATTTTTTTTCTTCGCTTTTTTTCAAGATAAATTCAGGGTTAAATGAAAAATCAAAAGGCGGTAAAAACTGTAAATGATAAAGTTCAATAACAAAATACTTGTAATCGGCTTTGGTTCTGTATCAAAATGCACATTGCCCATGCTGTTGAAACTTGTGGATGTCCCGGCAAAAAATATAACAGTGCTGGATATGCGTCCCAGACAGCCGGAAATGAAGGAATGGGAAGAAAAAGGCGTTACATTTGTGAGAAAGCAGATTACACCGGAAAATCTTGGAAGTCTTTTAGGCAGATATCTTAAGAACGGCGATATTCTTATAGATCTTGCGTGGAACATTGACTGTTGTGAGATTCTGGACTGGTGCCATAATAATGGTGTGCGCTATATAAATACTTCTGTTGAGCTCTGGGATCCATATGCTGGTGCTCACGCGAAAGATCCGACTGAGAGAACTCTTTATTTCCGCCAGATGAAACTCCGGGAGCTTAAAGCCTCATGGACAGAACCGGGTCCGACTGCTGTTATTGAACACGGCGCCAATCCGGGAATGATTTCCCATTTCGCCAAAAAAGGTATTGTGGATCTGTGTAAAGCCCTTATAGCTGACAGGAAAGTGAAAGGGTCCGAAGCAGAGCAGCTTAAGCAGGCACTTAACGACAGGGCTTTTAATAAAATGGCACAGCTTTCAGGTGTCAAGGTAATTCATGTCAGCGAGCGTGATACGCAGATTTCAGATAAGCCCAAAGAAGTTGATGAGTTTGTAAATACATGGAGCGTGGAAGGTTTCCGCGAGGAAGGAATAGCTCCTGCTGAAATGGGCTGGGGAACGCATGAAAAAAAACTGCCGCCTCTTGCCGTGAAACACAAGAGCGGGCCGAAAAACCAGATATGTCTCGCCCGTATGGGCATGAATACATGGGTGCGCAGCTGGGTGCCGGATTACTGTATACGCGGCATGGTTGTACGCCACGGCGAGGCTTTCAGCCTTTCTGATTATCTTACGGTGTGGGAAAAGAAAAAAGCGGTTTACCGTCCCACGGTTCATTATGCCTACTGCCCTGCCGACGCAGCCATAGCATCGCTTCAGGAGCTTCGCGGGTATAATTATAATCTTCAGCCCAGGGAACGTATTATGCGTGACGAGATCATATCCGGGAAGGATATTCTGGGTGCACTTATAATGGGCCACGCCTACAATTCCTGGTGGTGCGGATCCATACTTGATATAAAAGAATCAAGAAAACTCATTCCGCATCAGAATGCCACAACCATTCAGGTAGCAATAGGTGTATGTACGGCGCTTATGTGGATGATTGAAAATCCTGAAATGGGGCTCTGCCTGCCAGAAAACATATCGCATGAATTCGTTCTGAAAATAGCAAAACCCTGGCTGGGCAAACTTGTTTCGGTCAGATCAGACTGGACCCCCATACAGCATTACAAGAATGCCTTTGCGTCTCATAATAAACGTATTATAGATGCCAAAGACCCATGGCAGTTCAAAAACTTCCTCGTTGAAGAGGGAGAATAAAAATTCACCGTTGACGGAGGAAATAAAGTGATTACCAGACAGCAGATGCAGGAACTGGCGCGCGAACATGGCACGCCTCTTTTCATAGTAGATCATGACGAACTGCGCAGGAATATAGCGATGTTCCGGAAGTATCTTCCGAGGGTAACGCCGTTCTACGCAATAAAATCCAACCCAATGCCGGAAATAGTGCATACTCTCTATGAGGAAGGAGCGAGTTTTGACGTAGCCTCACAGCCGGAATTTGAAGTTGCCGTACAGAACATAAAGCATATGTCCGAGGCTGAGCAGAAAGAGTGGATCTACAACAGGATAATCTACGCCAATACCATAAAGCCTATGGAAATGCTTGAGGCGCTGGATAAGTACAGACTTCTTGTTACATATGACAACGAGGAAGAGATAAAAAAGCTGAAAAAGTACTCCCCGAATTCAAGAGCGATTCTGCGCATATGTGTTCCCAATAAGGGGGCAGTAGTGGAACTTTCCTCCAAATTCGGTGCTTTCCCGGAAGAATGTGTTGATCTGGTATACAAGGCGCTTGATGCCGGGATAAGTGTTGAAGGTCTCAGTTTCCATGTTGGCAGCCAGACTACTGAGTTTGAGAACTACACAATAGCTCTTAACCTGGCCGCTGATATATTTGAGCAGGTCGCGAAGCGCGGATACAAAAAAATGCATATGCTTGATCTCGGAGGCGGATATCCGGCCCCCTATGATGAAAGCGTAAAACCGTTCCCGGTGCTTGCTGAAGTTATAAACAAATCACTGAACGCGCTTTTCCCAAAGGAAGTTTTCTGTCTTGCCGAGCCAGGCCGTTTTATGAACGCTACAGCTGGAACTTCTGTAGCCAGAATTAATGGAAGGACTGTGCGCGGTGGAAAGACACGGTACTACATAAATGACGGAGCTTATCATACATACAGTGGCATAATCTTTGATCATCAGCACTGCCATGTACATTCATTCAGGGAAAATGCCGAACTGGTGGAATGCGCTGTGTTCGGACCTACCTGCGATGCACTTGATGTAATTTCAGCGCATGAGCAGCTTCCGGCGGATCTTCAGATAGGAGATCTTGTCTATTCGGATAATATGGGTGCTTACAGCCATGCCTCATCTACATGGTTTAATGGCTTCCCGCCAGCGAAGGTTGTTCATATCAACCTGAAAAAATAATGCCATAACCGGAAACGAAAGAGACCGCCTTTTTCAGACGGTCTCTTTTTTTTATGTTTTTACATATTCTGTATGAAACACAGACTTTTTATAGCTTCCTTTATTCAGCCTGATATTTCGCATGACATAAGACTGCTACAGGAATGTTTCATCTGCCAGAGGCTGAAATTAACTGCGCCGGAAAATTTTCATATAACATATTCATTCCTTGGCCTGCGTAGGGAAGATGAAATTTTCAGTATAAAAAAACTGTTGCCGGAAATTAATGAAGCAATTGACGGAGTATCATTCCATCTGGCTGATGTGATGTGTTTTGAGCAGCATGGAAGAAGTCCTGTTGTGCTGCGTCTTGAACTTTCCAGAAATATTTCATCTTTTATTGAATATTTTCAGCACATTACAGGTGGCGATAAAAAAACTTTTGTCCCACATATAACAATTGCGAAAGCTGGTAATGACTGTGTGACGGAAGTACTGAAAGAATACAAAAAACTGTTTTCCGGTTTCAGAAAAGAAATCGCTCTTGAAAAAGCCGTGCTGGCAGAAAGTGTTACTGCACCTGAAGGGTCTGTTTATCAGATACTTTAATATATAAATATTATATATGATAGAATAAAAACATGAAATCGGTAGCATTTTTTGGAAAAGGCGGAATAGGCAAGAGCACGCTGTCATCAAACATAAGCGCCGTGCTGGGGCGTCTTGGGCACAGGGTGCTTCATGCCGGGTGTGACCCAAAAATGGATTCAAGCCTTGCCCTGACCGGCAGGAACATAACGCCATTTTCCGCAGCCGGAATGAAATCCGAGGAGCATATACTGCGGAGCATGATAGTGCCGTCCCCGTATGTGAAAGGTGTGTACTGCGTAGAGGCGGGAGGACCTGAGCCGGGACT
>CACZRG010000069.1 GCA_902783485.1 uncultured Elusimicrobium sp. | reverse complement strand
TGGGCGGTCTGCTTGCCGTGGTTCAGATGCTGCCCGAACTTGCCGGCAAAAGGCTGAAACTTACGCTGCATATTCCTTATCCGCAATGGAAGACAATACTGCTTATGTGTCTGTACGGTATTGCGGCCCTTTCTGTACTTTTTTCGGTACAGGCGGTGGCTGTAAGCATTGCGCTGAACAAGTGGATAGCCTCGGAACTTGTATGCCGTATAATGAAAACAGCGGCAGTATGGTATCTGGCAGGTTTCGTGTCATATATATGGGTCGCTTCCGTATGCCTGGAACCTTCGTGGAAAATGCGTACACTGCTGCTTGTCCTGCTGGCCGGAATGGCACGGCTACTGTTCATTTCCCCCGTTCCTGAAGCGTATAACGGCTTTCTTCCGTGGCTTGCATTGTATTCCGCCGCAGGTCTTTGCATGGTATTCCATGGCATAGCCAGATTCAAAGAGGGAGTGCAGGATTAACAGGGAAAGGAGAACCTTAACAACCTGCCATATTGTGCGGTTACGGTTCAGAAAACGGAGAAAGCGATATTATGACATTTAACATGAAAACAGCTGGTAAAGGTTTTATTATCTTCAGTACGGCGGCACTTGCTTTATGGATTGTGCCATGGATATGTGCGATTATAACGGCAAAGCCTTTTTCCGCACCGTTCACAATGTACAGTCCCATTCTGCACGATTTCACTTACATTGACCGGAGCGGCGGAAAGGCACTGAAACTTATAGACAGCAAAGGAAACGTACATGGCGACGAGGTTCAGCCGCTATTTTATTATATGGTTCTTACAGGACGCGGAGCATTGCCCAAGGAAATTGACGGACACAAGATAACCCCGGAACTTGTGAAAAAATACAGGTATTCCATGTCTGAAAAACCGCAGTATGTCAATACGAAGCCAGCACCTGCGCAGCTGCTTATGGAATCCGTTCCTGTGCGTCTTGAATTACAGGATCCTGAACATGCCATGATTTTCCATAAGGACGGCCTGCACATTTACGAAATGAATTCCAATTCCGAGGACAAGGCAAAAACAGAGGCTTTTACAAAAGCATTGGCGGACATCGGATTCAGATTTCCGGCAAAACTCACATCAGGCAATCCTACGCACCGCAAGGAATTTGACGAAGGCTATCTGCTCACGGATTCCACAGGCCGCCTGTACCAGCTTAAAATGACGGATGGCAGGCCGGAGGCAAGGCATTTTTCATCGGCGGACGGTATTTCCATAAAGTACATTTCCATTGTTGAAATATCAAGCAGGGAAATTCTGGGCTATGTCGTAGACAATGACAATGTTTTTTATGTTCTGCGCCCGTCCGGCGAACTTATAAAGACAGATGCGGTATGGAATCCGCAGAAGGAAAACCTGTATATTTCCGGCGACCTGCTTTATCACACGATAAAAGCCTCGGACAGCGACGGGGAACGCATTTATGCGCTACGCACTTCCGATTTCTCATTCGAGAACAAAATGGAACGCAGATACGACAAGCCGCAGTCATTCAATATATGCAGGTGGATCCTGCCTTTCAGGATTTATTTTGTCTCCGGCAACGACAGCTATGTAAAGCCGAGAATAAAGGATTTCTCCTGGGCAGGAACAATAGTCAGTATATTGGCAATAACAGGAATAATATTCTGGAGAAGAAGGCACGGAAACTGATAGGAATTAAGCGGGCCCTGACAAGCATTATGCGGAGCCTGATAAACGTTAACAGGCACAGAGCGTTTTATCAGACGATAAATATCCCTGTCATAACCGGTGTTTTTCGGACAACAATAAATATTCCCCGGCATAGTCTGGGGTTTTCGGACAACAAAAAAGGCCCTGAAAAAATCAGGGCCTTTTGTATTTCATCAGACTAATTATTTCTTTTTCTCTTCCTTATCCGTACCGGCAGGTTCCTTTTTGTCTGCGTCCTTTGCCGCCTGCTTTGCCTGTGCAGGAGGATTTGTGTCAAAATTGCTCATTCCATAAATCATCATGGAATACCAGAGGCTGCGCATATAGCAGGCTTCGCCTTCCATACGTACGATGTAAGAGCGGTTATTATTTTTCACTACGAAAACAGGGTTTATCATGTGCGGCCCCTTGCGGTATTCAAAAATAACTGAAACCGTGTTTTTTTCCTCACCTTTCCTGAATGTGTAAACCCCGTTCCTTGCGTCAAGCGAGTCAAACTCAAAAGATATATCGCCAAATTTCGCAGAAAATGCGTTTTTCTTTTTGCCATCCTTTCCTTTTACCTCTTTGGCTTTCATTTCCGCATTGATTTTATTCCCGTTGAAAATCACATAACCTTCGTAACCGTCCTGTTTTTTATTCGGGGACATATTTATGTAACTGCCGTGGAAATATCCGCTGAAATTGTTTTCATATTCCATTACATTTATTTCAGGGCTTGTAAAATGCCTTAATCCGCCATGATGATGCGCACCGTTATCGCCTTCGCCATGTGCGAAAGCCGCAGAAACGGACATTACCGCGAAAGAAATTGCCAAAAGTATTTTTTTCATCTGTTTCTCCTTGATAGTATCTTTACTGCCGTGTTTTCCATTGAACATATGCAGGATAAGCCTGCAACTGTAAATTCCGGCCCTGATTCACCTGATTTATGCCTGTATTATGTTAGTTATAACTAACATAACAGTTTAAAAAAACCAGGACCAGCCTGGAAAATCATTAATATTATACAAAAGAAAGAAAACACAGGCAATACAATATGCAGACAGACTGCTGAAGTATGCCATACACCCGCATACAGGAAAAAATAAAACACCATTACAGATATTTCAGCTGACCGTCTCATAAAAAAGCCCGCTTTCAGGCGGGCTTTTTGCTTTACGGTCATACCAAACCGTTTTGGCTTTACAGATTTTTACAGCATTTTTATCTCAGTGTTCCCCTATAATACTGGGCCAGCCTTGAGCCAAGCGGAAGGCCATACCCCTGTTTTGCTGCGGCCATCCTGCCTAATTTTACAGCAGATGCCCTAAGCACTGTGCGTATCTGATCCGGCGTCCTGTATCCAAGCGCATAAGCCAGCGCAGCCATTCCGGCAATATGGGGGCAGGCCATTGATGTACCCTCATGGAACTGATACCCGTTTTTAAATGTCGAATAAATGAACATTCCGGGAGCAATAAAATCTGTCTCTTTGCCGCTGTTGGAGAAATAGGCAAACTGATCATTTGGGTCTGATGCAGTTACAGCGATTGTTTCCGGAATGCGGGCAGGGTCTATAATTTTCTTTTCGCTCTCATTGCCTGCTGCGCATACTACAGTAATATTGTGGGCAACCGCAGCCCTGACAGCCTTGTTTACGGCCTCGTATCCTTCTCCCACGCCCAGGCTCATGTTCATTATGTGCATATTGTTTTTTACGCACCATTCAATGCCTTTTAATATTTCTGAATGCTTTCCATATCCGTCCCTGCGTATTACCTTGACGGAATACAGGCTTGCCTTAGGAGCTATTCCTATAATGCCGCTGTTGTTAAATGCCCCGGCGATAATTCCAGCCACATGAGTTCCATGCCCATTGTCATCAAGCGGAGGATTGCTTTCTTTTACACAATTCATTCCACCTGCATAGTTGGGCTTTAAATCAGGGTGGTTGTAATTTATTCCACTGTCAACCACTGCCACCCTTACTCCCTGCCCCTGGGTAAGTTTCCATACCTCATTAAGGTCCATGCGTATAATATTCCAGGGATATTCGCCTTTAGGCTTATAGTATTCATACAGCTCATCGAAAGGTCCCCTGGAAGGCTGCGAAGTTTCAGCTGCAACAGGCCTGCCTGCAGGGACTTTAATTTTAGGGGCGGCCGCGCCATACATATCTTTTAAATCTCTGACAGATGTTTTTTTCTCATTCAGCCACTGTACAGGGATGTCCTCTTCTATGGTTAAGCCTTTTGCGCGGTTATTTTTTAATCTTTCAGCCTGCTCGTCTGAAAGTTCCAGAAGAGCGCCGTCTATAAAATCATATTGTTCCACCACCGAACCGCCGGAACGGGTAACAAAGGCTTCCCAGTCCACAGGGGCTTTTGTATTATTTTCAACAGTTACTATGAACTGTTTCGCCTCCGCGGAGGAAACTGAAATCATTAATGACAGTACAAGAAATAATATTTTTTTCATAATTTTATCCGTTTCAACACATCCTATACTGAATAATATATTACACTATTATATTAATACAAATATCCGGAAAAAGCAAGTAGCAAATTAACACACCAGGTTCAGTAAAGGGAATGCAGTTATTTTTTCCTGGCCGCAATTATTTTTCCGGCATGGCTTATTATTTCCTTATCCACACCCAGTATTCCAGCTATTTTCACTGCGTCGCGGGATTCGCTCTCACTGCTTACAGGCAGCATTTCATAACACATGAACCTGTTTATACGGCGAAGTTTCTCTTCCAGATCTGCAGAAGAATGTTCTTCGAAATATGTACCAAATGCTGTCCGGTCAAAACCTTTCATGCAGAACCACGAGGAATTTTCAGGCGCTTCAAGCCCGGCCAGATGCGTGGCAAGGAAAACGAAAGCTCCGCTACGCTGCGACAGCCAGCCAAGAATGGCGCTAAGGAGTGCGGTTCCCTCCTCTGAATTTGTGGTACGGGCAAACTCGTCCATAATAAAGAGTGTTGGTCCTTTCTCAAGTTTTCCGCAGGCTTTTATGAAATCATTCATTTCTATGCCGAAACTGCTTAGCCCGCCGGCTGAAGCGGCCCCGTCTCCACCTATAAAGCAGATTTCGTTAAACAATGAGACACGGCAATATTCAGCAGGAACATAAAAACCACTCTGAACTATCAGCTGAAAGAATACAAATGTTTTAAGCGCAACTGTCTTGCCACCCATATTGGAACCGTGAAGAATATTTATACGGCTGGCAAAGGAAGCGCTGAAAGGCATATACTTCAGTTCAGTTTTCTGCAGTGCTTTTTCAAGCGGAATGAAACGGGCATTTTTCAGTTCTATGGTACAGCCGGTATCGCCTGTTTCAGATACTTCAGGCATGGCGTCATTAATTTCAGGCCGGGTCATATCCATATCTATGGCAAGACGGGCCTTCTCCACAGCGGTATCAATACGGCGCACGGCTTCAATATAAAGCCGCAGATTTTCCCTGTCCGCGTTTACGGCATATATAAGCTGGTCCACTACTTTCTTTTCAAGTACGGCTTCTTCCGCGCGCAGCCTTTCCCTTTCAGCCGCGAGTGAAAGATACTCATTACCGTATACCGGCTTTACCATAAGCCGGCCAAAATCATGTGGTTCGGCATAAAGATCATGCTGCTCGCCAAAAGCCGCGAAATTCTTATCCAGTATTATAAGGAAATCCCTGTCTGAAAAATCAAATCCGTAACGGCTGGAAATT
>CACZRG010000068.1 GCA_902783485.1 uncultured Elusimicrobium sp. | reverse complement strand
TACCCTTCGCACGAAGTATATTGGAAAGCTGTTCCGACTTCTCAATGGAACGGGTACCAATAAGCATAGGCTGGCCCCTTTTCCATGTTTCAAAGACCTCTTCGGCTATGGCATTGAATTTTTCTCTCTCAGTGCGGTACACACGGTCCGGCGAATCAATACGCGCAAGCGGCTTATTCGGCGGAATCTCCACCACATCCAGCTTGTATATTTCCCAGAACTCGTCGGCTTCCGTCATGGCGGTACCGGTCATTCCCGCAAGTTTATTATAAAGTTTGAAATAGTTCTGATATGTTATAGTGGCAAGAGTCTGGTTCTCTTCTTTGATTTTAAGACCTTCCTTTGCCTCTATGGCCTGATGAAGCCCATCAGACCAGCGGCGGCCAGGCATAAGACGGCCCGTAAACTCATCCACAATTACAATTTCCCCGTCCTTTACCACATAATGCACATCATTCTTGAACAGATGATGCGCGCGAAGCCCCTGGGTAAGATGATGAGCCCAGCCGGATGCCACATCGTCGTAAATATTGCCAACACCCAGCATTTTTTCTGCCTTGGCTATACCTTCCGCTGTAAGCGTGGCCAGATTGTTCTTTTCATCTATTATCGCATCATAGCCTTTGCCAAGGTCTATGCCTTCGCGCTTGGCGTCTATCTCCTCTTTCTCTGTTATGAAGCGGGGATTGAGCATTGGTATAACACGGTTGACCAGATAATATTTATCCGTGGATTCCTCAGCCGGACCTGAAATAATAAGCGGGGTTCTTGCCTCGTCAATAAGAATAGAGTCGACCTCGTCAACTATGGCATAATTGCGCTCGCGCATAACGCGCTCGCTCTTGTCAAGGACCATATTGTCACGCAGGTAATCGAAGCCTACCTCACTGTTTGTAATATAGGTAATATCGCGGTTGTACATCTCGCGGCGCTCGTCATTGCGCATATCATGCTGAACGGAACCTACTGTAAGACCCAGGAACTGATGTATGGGGCCCATCCACTCGCTGTCGCGCCTGGCCAGATAGTCGTTCACGGTTACAATATGTACACCTTTGCCGGTAAGTGCATTAAGATATGCCGGCAGTGTTGAAACCAGCGTTTTTCCCTCACCTGTACGCATTTCCGCTATTTTGCCACGGTGAAGTGTTATACCGCCGATAAGCTGTACATCATAATGGCGCATATGCAGAACACGCTTGGACGCCTCACGCACTGTGGCAAACGCTTCAGGCAGCAGATCATCAAGTGTTTCGCCTTTGGCAAGACGGGCCCTGAACTCCGGTGTCTTCGCCTTGAGTTCGTCGTCAGACATTTTTGAATACGATTCTTCAAGGGCATTTATCTGGGCGACAACCGGCATAATGGTCTTCAAAGCTCTTTCGCTTTTAGTACCGATAATGGCTTCAACGAGTTTATCAAAAATCATAATTATATTTTAATAAATATTTTTTTTATTATAAAGCAGTTTTAAATTACTGAACCCGCCACCGCATAACACGGAAACGGGTTCAACAGATTCTGTCTGGCAAGCAGGAGATACCGTCGCGGAAAAACCTGTCCGGCACCTTAGGCCGGCAGATTTTATCTGCTGCCGCGCGATTTGGCATTCTTGCGCAGATTGTTAAGAACCTCTATGCTGCGCTTTATCATAGAGTCAGCCTCATCAAGGTTCAGGTCATCACCCTTAACTACACCATTATTTTTCTTTTTGCGCTCGGCCTGTATTCCTGCTTCAAGCTCCATTTCCTCCGCAAGTTCCGCACCTACGGCCAGAACAAGTACCTTATCGTCAAACACTTCAGCAAAACCTTTGAAAATATCAAAAGTTTTTTCAGTACCTGCCTCATTATATTTCATGGTGCCTGCCTTAAGCATGGCCACAAGCGGTGCATGGCCCGGCTTTATGCCGAGCATTCCGTTTTCAGCAGGGACAATCACTTCATCCGTGGAAACATCGGAAATATCTGTCCCCTCCGGAGTGAGTATGGTAAGCAAAAGTTTCTGCTCCGCCATAAATATTTATCTGTTCTCCGCAGTCTTTCCGGAAGCGCGTGCTATAACATCGTCTATTCCGCCGGCAAGGAAGAATGCCTGCTCCGGAATATCGTCAAGCTCTCCGCTCAGTATCCGCCTGAAACTTGAAACAGTTTCCTTAAGCGGCACATAGCGTCCCTGTCTGCCGGTGAATTTCTCCGCCACGGAGAATGGCTGGGACATGAATTTCTGTATTTTTCTGGCGCGGTTTACGGTTTTCTTGTCCTCATCGCCAAGTTCATCCATTCCCAGAATGGCTATAATATCCTGAAGCTCCTTATAGCGCTGAAGTATTTTCTGAACGGCACGGGCAGTCTGATAATGCTCCTCACCTACTACAGCCGGATCAAGTATGCGGGAGGTGGAATCCAGCGGGTCAACAGCCGGATAAATACCAAGCTCCGCTATAGAGCGGGAAAGAACCACAGTGGCATCCAGATGCGTGAACACATTGGCCACTCCGGGATCGGTAAGGTCGTCTGCGGGAACATACACAGCCTGAATAGAGGTAATGGACCCTTTTTTGGTTGATGTAATGCGCTCCTGAAGCCAGCCGATTTCAGTGGTAAGCGTAGGCTGATATCCTACTGCGGAAGGCATACGTCCCAGCAGGGCAGAAACTTCGGAATTGGCCAGAACATAGCGGAAGACATTATCCAGGAACAACAGGACATCCTGGCCTTTTCTGTCGCGGAAATATTCAGCCTGCGTAAGCGCAGTAAGTCCAACACGTGCACGGCTCCCGGGAGGTTCGTTCATCTGGCCGTATACCAGCGCTGTCTTGTCCAGCACTGATGAACCGTCTGACAGTTTTGACTCTGCCATTTCAAGCCACAAATCGTTGCCCTCACGGCTTCTTTCACCTATGCCGCCGAACACGGAGCAGCCATTGTGAGCCTTAGCGACATTGTTTATCAGCTCCATGATAACAACTGTCTTGCCTACACCTGCACCGCCGAAAAGACCTATTTTTCCGCCTTTCATAAAGGGAGCAAGCAAGTCTATTACCTTAATGCCTGTTTCAAAAATTTCAGGTTCTGTTTTCTGCTCCGTAAGCGGCGGAGGATCGCGGTGTATGGGCATACGTTCCGTAGTATCAATAGGGCCCTTGTAATCCTTAGGCTCGCCTAAAACATCTATAAGACGGCCCAGACAGGCTTCACCCACCGGAACTGTTACAGGTGCGCCTGTGTCAAGCACTTCAAGCCCACGGCTGAGACCGTTGGTTGTTCCCAGTGTTATGGCACGCACCGTATTGTCGCCAAGGTGCTGGGCGACTTCTGCCACAAGTTTCTTCTCCGCGCCATCTTCGGTAAATCTAACTTCCAGCGCATTATGAATCCTTGGCAGTTCCCCCTGCTTAAACTCAACATCAAGCACCGGGCCTATTATCTGCACTATTTTTCCTGTACCCATAACTTTCTCCAATCTATTCCAGAGCCTCGGCTCCGCTTACTATTTCAGTAAGCTCAGTGGTAATCATCGACTGTCTGGTCTTGTTCATTTTAAGCGTAAGACCGCTGATAAGTTCAGACGCGTTTTTTGAAGCGGATTCCATTGCAGTCATTCTGGCGGCAAGCTCTGCCGCCTGCGATTCCATAAGTATTCTGAACAGCTGCAGATCAATGTGCAGCGGAATCAGATAGTTAAAAAGTGTCTGCTTGTCAGGCTCGAATATAAAATCAGCCATGTTAAGAGAGATATCATTCCCTTTGGCGCGGGCCTGATCTATTCTCTCCTGTATGAAACTGCTTAAAGGCAGCAGCTGTTTTGTTACCACTTTCTGCGACATCATGGACTTGAACTCATTATAAATAACCGTAACGCTCTCAAGCTGCGTATCAAGAAAAAGAGTTCTGATATGACCACCAAGAATCTTTGCGTGGCGGTACCCTACCTTGGGGAATATTCCAATCATCTGATCCGATATTTCAAGATCAACGTCTTTCAATCTTCTGATGAAATCAAGTCCTTTCCTGCCTACAGCGACGACAAAAATCTTCTCACCCTGATTTTCACGTATCCAGGCCACAGCAGCTTTCAGAAGAGAAGCGTTGAAAGCACCACATAGTCCCTTGTCAGCTGTTACCAGCACAAGACATTTAGGACCACGTTCTCTTTTGTCAAAATAGCCACGAAGCCTGCTGTTTTCCATATCCTCTTCGAGGAATTCACCGTACAGATCTGAAACCATGTGGCTTACTTTCTTCGCAAAAGGACGGGCCTGAAGCATGGCCGTCTGCGCGCGGCGTATGCGTGCCGCAGCAACCATCTTCATCGCTGATGTTATCTGCCGTATATTCTTCACGGCATCAATATGTTTTCTTATATCACGGAGTGAAGCCATTTATCAGTGTGTTTTCCTGAAATCAGCAAGAGCTTTCTCTATTTCAGCCGTAAGTTCATCATCAAGCTGTTTTTTCTTCATTATGGCAGCAGTAAGTTCAGTACGTGAGGAGCGCAGCCATCTTACAAGAGAAGTTTCCTCTTCACGTACATTTTCCACTTTTACATCGTCGAAGAATCCATGGGTTCCGGCATAGAGCACAATAACCTGCTCTGCTGCGGAAAGCGGCGCATACTGGTTCTGCTTCAGCAGCTCCACCATACGTTTTCCGCGGTTCAGCTGGTCCATGCTGGACTTATCAAGGTCAGAACCGAACTGCGCAAAAGAGGCAAGTTCATTGTATTGGGCAATATCCAGACGGAGCTGCCCGGCCACCTGCTTCATAGCCTTTATCTGGGCAGAGCTTCCTACACGGGAAACCGATATTCCAACATTTACTGCAGGGCGTATTCCGGAATGAAAAAGAGATGATTCAAGGTAAATCTGACCGTCAGTAATTGAAATGACATTCGTGGGAATATAAGCCGTAACGTCATTTGCCTGTGTTTCAATTATTGGCAGAGCCGTAAGGGAGCCGCCGCCATGCTTTTCACTTAATTTACAGGCCCGTTCCAGCAGACGGGAGTGAAGATAGAACACATCGCCGGGATAAGCTTCGCGGCCCGGAGGTCTGCGCAGCAGCAGAGACATCTGCCTGTATGCCTGCGCATGCTTGGAAAGATCGTCGTACACTATAAGCGCATGGCGGCCATTCCACATAAATTCCTCACCTATGGCACAGCCGGCATAAGGGGCAATATAAAGCATTGATGCCGGATCTGCTGCACATGCGGCAACAACCACGGTATATTCCATGGCGCCATTATCTTCAAGTGTCTTTACAAGACGTGCAACAGTAGATTCCTTCTGCCCTATTGCCACATAAATACAAAGAGGTCTGGTTTCGGCGGGCTCGTTTTTCTGATTCAGAATCGTATCAAGCGCCACAGCAGTTTTTCCGGTCTGTCTGTCACCGATTATCAGCTCACGCTGACCGCGGCCTATCGGAATCATGGCATCAACAGCTTTAAGACCTGTCTGAAGAGGTTCCTTTACCGGCTGGCGCTCTACCACACCGGGAGCGATAATCTCAACCGGGCGGCGCTTATCAGTTTTTATCGGGCCTTTTCCATCTATTGGACGGCCCAGAGCATCGACAACACGGCCTATCATTGCCTCACCGACAGGTACTTCCAGTACGCGGCCAGTACGCTTTACACGGTCCCCTTCTTTTATAAGCGTATCATCGCCCATTACGACTATGCCGATGTTCTCGTGTTCTATATTCTGCACCATGCCGGCGACACCGCTTTCAAATTCAACCAGTTCGCCTACGAGAGCCCTGTTAAGTCCGTAGACACGGGCTATGCCGTCGCCTATCTGTAAAACCTGTCCTGTTTCACTTAGTTCTGCGCCCGGGACAAAATTTTCTATCCGTTTCTTTATAATATCGGTTATCTCTTCAGGTTTAATCATTTCAATGCTCTCAATACTTCAATAAGTAAAATCCTGCCGGTGGTTCAGGCTTCAAATTCCTTTTCAAGTGCCCTGAGCCTTCCGCGCAGTGTGGCATCCAGAACCATGTCTCCGGTCCTAAGCTCAAAACCGCCTATGGTTTCTTTATCCGTTATCTGCTTCAGCACTACTTTTGATGTATCCGGGGAAATTAATTTCTTCATGCGCTCTATCAGCGGTTCCGGCAGTGTGAAAGGCGCTGAAACCTCCGCCCTTATTATGCCACGCACCTTGTCCAGAAGTGCCGAACAGCTTTTTATTATCTCTTCAAGCAGTGAAAAGCGGCCATGCTGAATGAGCAGACAGAGGAAATTCCAGGCCGCATCCCTTTCCGGAATGATTCTGCCGAGTATTTCTATTTTAACTGCGGCAGACACAGCAGGGTGATTCAGCGTACTATTGTAAGGCTTTAATCCGGCTGCAATATTCTTAAGCCTTTCCACACGCAATTCAGCCTCAGACACATCCTTCGCAGTCAATGCAGTTACACCCGCCTCCATATAGGCGCGGGCATATCTTTTCGACAGAATTATGGAATTGGAATCCATCAGTTGTTTCCCGCTTCCGCCTTGAGATCAGGCCGGTCCTTTTCTATTTCGGCAAGAAACTGTCCGGCAAGTTCCTCATTGGCCTTGCTGTTCATGTTTTTCCGTAGCACCTGGCCTGCAGCCATAAGAGAAATTTCAGCCACACGCTTCTTCATATCACGCAGTGCTTCTGCTCTTTCGGCTTCTATTTCCTTTTTGGCTGATGCGATTATGCCTGCTGCACTTTTGCGGGCATCGGCAAGCATGGCTTCCTTTTCCCTGGCAGCTGTTTTTCTTGCATCTTCAAGCTGTTCCTTTATTTCGCTCTTGAGACCGGCAAGGCGGGAATTAAGCTCGTCTCTTACTCTTTCAGCCTCAATGCGGGCCTGGTCTGTTGATTCGCGGGCAATGCGCAGTCCCTCCTCACGCTCATTTATAGCGTTTATAAGAGGTGTCCATGCAGTCTTCCTGAGAATAACAAGAAGAAGAACAAAGCAGACTATAGTCCAGAATGACAGTCCGAAATCAGGACGGATCAGGGCTTCCATATTTCACTCCCGCCACAAAATAGCAGCAATATATTAACGTCCTGCCGGAGTCTCAACAGCCTGCGGTTCCGCAGTTACTGCGGCTTTAGGCTGGGAGAAGTTCATAACCGCAAGCAGCGATATAACCAGCGCAAAGAATCCAAGGCCTTCAATAAGAGCTGCGGCGATAATCATTGCAGTACGTATGGAACCTGCCGCGGACGGCTGGCGCGCTATGCCTTCTACAGAACTGGCACCTATTTTACCTATGCCGAGGCCGGCGCCTAACAGTGCAAGGCCGGCGCCTATTCCGGCACCAAGATAGCCAAGACCTATGTATGTAAGATTTTCCATTTGAAACTTCCTCCGTAAAAAAACTAAATCAGTGTGGATTTACCGCCATGCCGGTAAAAATAGCCGTAAGGAACACAAAAATATAAGCCTGAAGAAAGGCAACGAACAGTTCCAGCGCCATCATGAACAGAACCAGCAGGACAGACACCGGAGCCACCCCGAAGCCGTAAATGGCACCGAACGAGCCAAAAATGAAAATAAAACAGATAAATGACAATATTACTATGTGCCCGCCCAGCATATTGGCAAAAAGACGTACGCAGAGGGCAAACGCTTTTGTGACAAGTCCTATTAATTCAATAGGGAACAGAATGGGATAAAGCCATACAGGGACTCCTCCTGGAACCAGATGTTTTATATACCCGGTTATACCCTGTTTTCTTATGCCGGCGTAAACTATAAGCACCAGCGACATGGCTGCGAGCGCACCTGTTACGGCAAGATTGCCCGTGGCAGTGGCACCGAATGGGAAAAGCCCCAGCAGATTAAGTGTAAGGATAAAGAAAAAAAGCGTAGCGAAATAGCCTATATACTTATCCCCTAATTCGCGGCCAAGATTGGGCCTTACCACCTCATCGCGTATGAAAAGGAATATAACCTCAATCATGGAACGCAGGGGCGCTGTTACAGCTGATCTGCTGCGTATTATAAATGGAAGTACAACAACCAGCAGAATGAACGCTATAACCATCATCAGCAGATGCTTTGAAACGGGAAGATGAACAGGACCAAGTTCAAGATAGGCCCATACTTTGTCTATTATGTGATGCTCTAAAATTTCTTTAAGTTCCATAATTCCGCTGTTGACACCGCATGTTTCTTCATGCATCACGCCTGAAAATTATACCATACGGTAAAATTTTATTTTACCACTTTGACCGCCGTGTGTCAATAATATGATTTTATTAAGCCATGGCGCAAAAAAACTTCAACAGGCTTTTCCGCCTCACGCATCAGAAAATCAGAAAATTTCTATTGTCTTTCCCTATTGGCCAGACTCAACGCCTTAGAAAGGGTAAGGTCTCTGTACCTCATATAAAAATTGTCACCATAAGACGGATATTTTTCTACCATCTCCGCATCCTTTTCATCCCCGAGACGGTAAAACTGCATACAATTCCTCAGAATAAAATCCGGATTATCCTTTACTATACCGGAAAAACATAAAGGAATACAGGAGTTTTCAATGTAAACAGGTATAAGATCGGCTCTTGCCGTTGAGTATATTTTTCCGGAATTATTTCCACAATGTGACGGAAATGTGAGTGGTTTATCCGGCACACAGCACCTGGAACATTCATTTCCTGTTTTCTGCCTGTAAAATGCAAGATATGCCTGTTCTGAAAGCATATTAACCGCAAATGCGGAACTGCGCAGATTTTTTCTAAGCTGTTTATCCCATGACGGAACTGAGAAAAAAAACTTCCCATATTCCCAGGTACAGAAAGGAACCATGGTTTCAGCAATTTTTTTTGTATATTCCTTCTCTTCTGTAGTATATTTTTTATCCGATCGTACATACGCTTCCGCTATCAGACAGGAAACAAGAGATTTTTCAAGATATTTCTCCCCCTGCTCCATGTTGCCAGCTCCGAAATGATCAAAACTCTTGAGAAGAAGCTCCTGCCAATGGATTTTATCTGATGAAGGATAATTTTCAGGCAGAAGTGTCACTGATCTGGAAGACGCATTTTTGCGGGAAAGATAAAATTCCATCCAGCTACGCATCCAGCGGTATTCGTACTGTGGAATCACCTTATTCAGTCTGTCAAGAAGTTTTATTCTTGCCTCAAAATCCCATATATCCGGATAGGTTTTTCTTTCCGGATTTCTTAAAAGAAAAATATTATCCGGGTGAGCATTGAAATATCTGTCTATGTTTCCTTTTCTGTAACGGAACGGAAAAGCTATTAACAGACACATTGCCACTGCCCAAATAATAATAATAGGGCCACCGCCTGCAGCAAAACATATTCCTGCAGAGTGACGTATTTTTATTCTGTCACCAGGGAAGTCATTATCTTCAACAAAAAAAGCCAGGGACACGCTTCCTGACAGAAGCATAAGAAACCATGCAGGGAATAAATATCTCATTTCCAATGGCATGACTATAGTCATAAAGAAAAAATACCCGGCAGACACAGGCAGAAGCAGCAGCATAAAATTCCGTCTGAACTGATATATACTGAAAAACCATAACAGAACAAGAGATAATTTCACCGGACATCTTTCAGCAAGCATTCTGATTCTTCTGATAATGCCGTAAAAAAAAGGCAATGGGTCAGCCGCAAATATTTCCAGAGTTCTGCCAAAAATTTTTACAGGACTGGGGCTTGCCTCACCAAAAAACACATTTTTTACGTTCCCTTCCGTAGTCTGCTCCATACCGAGTACACTTGATAACAGATTGGGTATAAGCCGGTCCGAGGCTTCGGTAAAAAAACAATATCTGCCAGATTCTTTAGTGGCAATTACAGTCCATATCAGTCCGCACGTCACAACAAAAAGACACACAAGCAGAAAAGGTCTTACAGACTGTTTGTTTTTTTTAATACGGATAAATTCAAAAAACAAGACAATAACAGCAAAAGGGAGACAGGTACCTTTAGCCTGAATAGAAACAGCAACTGTAATAGCAAGAAGGATATTTCTGACAGCCGGAGAAAGGGCCTGTGAATAGAAAACATAAAGAGGCGCAAGAACAGCAGAGGTTATGAGTATCTGCTCAAACGGAAAACCAGAATTTAAAAAAAGAAATAATGAAAAAAAACAGGCCAATATTCCTGATCCTGCTGAAAATGAAGCAGCACCGGAGGCAAACATCAAAAGAACAGGAGACAGACATATTAATATTTTTACAAAGGAAAAATAATGAGGCAGGTGAAGAAGTACAGCCGAGTGTGCAAAAAACTGAAAAGGAGAAACAAAGACATTAAGCGGCTGAACAGGATACAAAAGGTTATCCGATGAAACAAGAACAATTCCATTGACACCAGGCTGAAGCAGATTGCCACACAGAATAATTACTGATATAAAAACAGCGGCAAAGAAAACAAGAAATTTTCTGTTTTTCAGAAATAAAAACAGAAGTTTTATTTTTCTTTTAAAGAATTCTGTCATTTTTTATTTTCTGTCTGCAGCATACAATTGTATGGAAATATCTTCTGAACCTGTGGAATCCAGGAAACAGCCTTCACAATTTTCCACCTGTACAGCACTGGAGGCAATCGGAACCAGAAGGAATATTTCCTGTATAATTATAAGAGCGGAAACAAAACACAGAATAGTTTTCAATCCATAAACACAAAGCAGAAAAACAGACAGTATAAGAAAAAGCAGCCTGCAGAAACACAGGCTGCCCCATATAATGAAAAAACTCTGATTATCAAGCCGTATTGCCTTTTTCAGTATAAAGCGGGACATCCCCCCACTGAATAAACCACACATAATACCGGCTGTAATAAATTTTAACATTGTAAATACAGAAAAAGTACGTGAATCTGCGGGAAAATCAGCCGGAACATACAGATATGCCCGCAGGACTGTTATTATAATTTCAGCACAATTTCAGTTTTTTAAGCAGAATAAGTATAAGCATACAGATAACAGCTGTGAATATACCGTCCCAGCATGAACGCGGAAGCCCGCCGGGAATAAGACTGTGCGCCGCAAGAAATCCTTTTATCCAGGCCTCATATACAAACACGGAAATTCCGGCGAAAAGTGAAATCGTTAAATTTCTGCCCATAATTGTTACTCCGATATTAAAATTAAAACACAAACGGACTGCGGATAAGTTATCATTAAAAAATCAGACACCAGATTTTTGAAAATTAAGAAAAGCCGCCGGCTTTATCCGACGGCTTTTCAGATTACAATTTAACAGAATTAATGTCAGGCCTTTATATTTTTGCTGACTATGCCTCCGACCTCGAACATAGTAATCTGATCCTTGCCGAAAAGCGGTTTCAGTTTGGCATCGGCATTGATGCAGCGTTTGTTCTTGGCATCCTGCAGTCCATTGGCTTTGAAATAATCCCAAAGCTTCTTGACAATCTCAGTGCGGGGAAGTGGTTTGTTTCCAACAATAGCTGCAAGCTTATCATTGGGCTGAACCGGTGCCATAAATTTTGAGTTTGTTTTCTTTGCTGCCATATTGTTTCTCCTTAACAGATTCTCTGTTATACAAGTATACTGTATTTCCTATTGTTTTGTATACCCGGAACCCTGTCAGAGTTTCGGGGCCGCTTCGCAGATTGCGGGGTTTGTAACACCGAATTTCTTAAAGTTCTCAGTGAAAAGGCCTGCAAGTTCCCTGCGTTTTGCGTCGTAGGCATTCTTGTCCGCCCATGCGTCGCGGGGATTGAGTACCTCGGCAGGAACTCCGGGGCATTCCAGCGGTATGGAGAAGCCAAACACCGGATCCTGCACGAATTTCACCTTGGCAAGCTCTCCGTCAAGTGCGGCATTGAGCAGCGCACGGGTATGCTTGATGCTCATGCGTTTTCCTATGCCGTAAGGACCGCCACAGAGGCCGGTGTTTATAAGCCAGCAGTCCGCATTGTTCTCGCGCATTTTCTTTTCAAGCAGTTCCGCATATTTCGTCGGATGATGTGCCATGAATGGTGCGCCGAAGCAGGTGCTGAACGTAGCCTTTGGCTCGGTGATTCCAACTTCAGTATTGGCAACCTTTGCGGTGTAGCCGCTTATGAAGTGGTACATTGCCTGTCCGTAGGACAGCTTTGCTATCGGGGGCAGCACGCCGAATGCGTCATAAGTGAGCATGACGATGTTCTTCGGGTGCGGGAATGCAGGGCCCGTGATTGAATTTTCAATGAAGTAAAG
>CACZRG010000067.1 GCA_902783485.1 uncultured Elusimicrobium sp. | reverse complement strand
TGAACTTGCGCGTGGAGTATACTTTGCCGTGCTAAGGTTTGAGGCAGCAGAAGGATCCAAGGCAGTATGCCAGACCGTGAAGAAGATACTCATACCGTAAGGCGGAATAATATGATGAAAAACAGACGAAACTTTTTTGCTCTTTTCGCTGTGCTCTTTTTGACAGCCTCGGTATCTTATGCTACAGAAGAAAAGGATATAGGTACGGATGCCGGTGTCTTTATGAAAATACCTATGGGCGCGCCACGTGCACAGTCCCTGGGAAATACTGGTGTTTCAAATACGGAAGGTGCTGAATCGCTTTATATTAATCCGGCCGGCATAGCTGCCAGTCAGATGCGCGAAATAGCCATGTCTCATCTGTCATGGTTTCAGGATTATTCCGGTAATCATGCTGCGTACATACATCCATTCCAGAACAATAAATGGGTTTTTGGTGCAAACGTTGCCTATTCCACTATAGAAAACTTCGACAACCGCAATGAAGAGGGTGTGCCGATGAATGACGATATTGTTGTCAGACACGGTTATATCACTGTCGCGCTTGCCAGGGAATTTTTTATGGAAAGGCTGCTGGTAGGTGGCAGCGTAAAAGGAATACTTGAGGACAATTACGTTAAAGAATATAAAAATGTTGTATTTGATGCCGGAGCCATACTTAAAATAGGCCGCAGGCTGTCCCTTGGGCTTTCCTCGCTTAATATGAGTGGCGGTGAGGATGTTGTGCAGCTGCAGCGCCTTGGCGCGGCTTTCCGTTTCAATTCCTATATTACGGTAAATGTTGAACATAAGTCCTATTCGGACCGCGACAGTATTATAGCCGGAGGAGTTGAAGTTACTCTTCCGGAGGAACTGCTGCAGGTAGGACGTGTCTCAATAAGAGCCGGATACAGTCCAAGCGATGATCTCGGCAAGAACAGGGATGACAAAACACTGGATACTCTGGGAATGCAGGAACTTGCCGGCTGGTCTTTTGGTGTAGGTCTTTATAGTGCGCAGGCTTTAGGATACGGGGTTGGACTTGATTACTCGTTTGCCCCTTCAGGCTCGCTCGGGAAAATAAGCCAGGTCGCAGTTAGATTTCAGTTCTGAAAATTTGAGGCGGTTTATATCATTTGCTATGATAAATAAAAAGACAGGCAGAAAGAGACGCGGCCAGACGGCTGTAGAATATATGCTGGTGACAGTGTCACTGCTGTTTGTCTTTACTACCATGTACAAAGCTTTGCAGTATTCTGTCGCGCATCAATTCGAGCGTGGCGGTAAAGTAATAATGAAGGTATATATTGAGGATTACAATTAAAGGAATTAAAAACGGAGGAAGAATATGAATAAGTATTTCAAGAACAGAAAAGGTCAGAACACTGTAGAGTATCTGCTGATGCTCACCGTGGTTGTCGGTGTCGTCCTTGTTGCCGGTGCGGCTCTTAAAAAATTCATGCCTGGTCTCTTTGAGCAGATTCAGGGTATGATCAGCGGCGCGGCAGGAAGCCTCGGCGGCAACTAAACCGGGTGTTTCCCGGCCTCCGTGTTCTTAAAAAGGACGGGAGGCCGGGCTCTGCAGTGCGGAGATGTCTGAAATGGAAAAAAACAGAAAATTAAGAAAACGCGGACAGGTTACCGTGGAACTTATGCTTGTCCTTCCTGTTTTTTTTATGATGCTTTTTTTCATTATGGAAACAGGAAACCTCGGTTTTCAGACCATTCTCGCGCATCACTGTGCCTATGAGCTTGCACGTATAGGTTCACTGGTTGCCGGTCCTACCGGGTATGATAATGATGCGGCTTCACGCAGTGATTCCGGCAGGGCCTTAAGAAAAATGCAGTCTGTCGCAAAACAGATGTTTCCAGGTTCGAATGTAAGGGTAGAATGCCGTATAGCGAATACCACTTACGACAGACAGGCAGAAAGATGGAATGAGGACATTATTGTCACATTACATTATCCCGCAAAACTGATATTCCCGGGATCAAGTCATGTTTTTGCGGACAATCCGAAGAACCAGCGGATAAAAAAACTCAAGGTAAGCGTCAGAATGCCTATTGAGAAGCCGTTCTATAACTGACATAAACTGATTTTGTTGTTTTAAAACTGACTTGGAGAAAGTACTATGGAAAAGAAAGGTGTAATGCTGCCTCTTGTGTTTGCAATGATTGCAGGCTTGATTTATTGGTTCCTGCTTAATTCAAAGCAGAATGCAATAAATGCGCAGCTGGAGAGAACAACCATACTGGTTGCCAAATTTGATCTGCCCGCAAGAACGGTAATGAACGTAGACCTTGTTGAAACACGTGAAGTTCCACGTGTATATCTTGAGCAGGATGCATATGAGGTTCGCAGTCAGTCTGATATAAAGCTGGTGTCAAATCTCGTAACAGCAATACGTATACCAAAAGGAAATCAGATCACACAGTCTGCTCTTACATCTTTGAGTCCTGAAGCCGGACTTAGTGTAAAGGTGCCTCCCGGCTACCGTGGCTGTATTCTTCCGCTCGACAGTGAAATGCTTAAACTGCTCAAGCCTGGTGATCATATAGACGTTCTGGTTACGTTCGATGCTGTAATGGGTGACAACCGCAAGGAAAAAGTTACTGCAACAATTCTTCAGAATGTGCTTGTTCTGGGTGTTGGCGCAGATCTTGGACAGGGAATGTCAGCACAGCAGCTGAAGGCGAAACAGAAAGCAGCTTCTGCTGATCAGGCTTTCTCCGATAAAATGGGGGTAAGTCTTGCACTTAACCCGAATGAGGCGCAGTATCTTGCGCTTTCACAGCAGCAGGGACAGGTTTCCATTGTTGTTCGCGGTCTCGGTGATGTCGAACTGCATCCTATGGAAATTGCTTCGTTCAAGCGTCTTGTGAAATAATATTCTGAATAAAAACGGTGAGATTATGAAAAGATTATTGCATGCCCTGCTGTTAGTATTTGCATTTGCTCCTGCTGCAGAGGCCGCGAATGAAATGATCGCGGTCAGCGCGGACATTGTGGAAATCAGCGGTTCAATTCAGAAGACAAGGGGCTTTCAGTGGAACACTTTCTTCGATTTCACCGAGTCCGCTGTAAAAGGAATTGTGAAACTGGGAGACTTCGAGAGATCGACGAATCTCGCAGCCTCCCTGAAACTGTTGGAGACAGAAAGCAAGGCGCAGATTCTGGCTAATCCGAAAGTTATTACAAAAAGCGGGCAGCAGGCCAACATAACCGTCGGTGGTGAAGTCCCTATACCTTATGCGAACTCTTCCGGCGGCATAGGTGCTGAATACAAGAAATATGGCGTTGTGCTTAACGTTCTTCCTATGATTATCCCGGAAAGGAGAAACGCGGTTGATATACAGATAAGCCTTGAAATATCCAATCCGGACTATTCAAAGACGGTTACTGTATCAGCTACTACCATTCCGACTATGACTACGCGCCAGCTGCAGACTGAAGTCGAAATAAAAAGCGGAGAGACTATTGTTATAGGCGGTCTTAAACGCAGCACCTACAATATTTCCAAGAACAGGGTACCTGTACTTGGAAGTCTGCCACTCATCGGAAAACTGTTCAGTTCCACCGATATTGTGGAAGAACAGAGTTCTCTGTTTCTGTTCGTGACTTTCGATGTGATAAAATAAAGGAAATAAAAGAGGAAATATGGCAGCAGATACACAATCCAGGGTAATAACTTTTTCCGGACCAAAAGAGGGAACCGGTAAAACTACCATTGCCATGAATCTGGCTCTGGCATGGGCGAATCAGCAGAAACGCCCGGTACTTGTTATACCACTGGACCCTCTCTGCCGTCAGGAACATGCCCAGATGTTAGGGCTGCGTCCACCTACAATGGTGGATATACTTAACACTCTTGGCAAGGATTCGTTAAGCGCGGCAGGCGTACTGCTTCGTGGTAAAATTCCTCTTTCCCAGTTTAACGTCGGTGTGCTTCCTCTGAGCCGGAGACGTTCTGAAACTGACAGGCTGTCACCAGAGATTCTGCTTTCCCTGCTTCCGCGTCTTGCGCAGACATACGATCTTTTCTTTGATGTGGATCCATTTTTCCCGATGCAGGTATTTGCATTTGAACTGTCGGATCTCGTTTTCTGGGTAACAAACTCGAACGCCAATGCTCTTAATGCCACGGCTTCTGCTTTCCGGGATATTAATGAAATGCATTTCCCTGCAAACCGTTTTGCCATTGTTGATAATTTTTATGATATGCCGGGCGCTCTGGCTGCAAAGGAAATAGAAAGATTCTTCCATCAGATGAACAGGGAGGTTCTTACATATATGCCCTGGGAAGATGCAATACCGGGGCTTGCCAACCAGAACCAGATACTGCTCACACAGAACAACACCTGCCAGTGGATAAGACAGCTTGGTGTACTTCTTGAAAGGCTTATAGAACTTGTTCCGGAGAAGAAAGACTGGATTTCCAGTGTGTCAACTGCTGAGTTTGCCAGAACTGCAGCAGAGAAGTGGCAGAGTTCCGGCCTTGCGCAGAATGCTGGTGGCGGTGCGGTTTCAAGTAGTGCTGCTGCTTCAGGTGGAGCCAAAAAACCTGTTTTCTCGCAGCGTGACGATGTTCCTGACTGGTGGGAGGAAGCCAAGGTTCGTGTACACAGAAATGTTGTGTCAGCACTCGAGACCAAGCGTATAAAAATTTCAGATGACCCGGCCGCGAATGCCCAGACCCGTAAGGATGTGGATGTTATTATCAACGGTCTTATTGACAAGGAGCCGGATCTGCAGCTTACCCGCGAGCAGCGTATTCAGTTTATCAATGAACTGCTGGACGAAATCATGGGTCTTGGACCTCTTGAAGAGCTTATGCGTGATCCGGCTGTTTCAGAAATCATGGTGAATGCTGCCGACAAGATATTTACTGAGCGTGCCGGTAAACTTACGCTTACAAGATTTAAATTCCGTAACGACGAGCAGGTTGTGCAGGTAATCAAGCGTATTGTTGCTCCGCTTGGCCGTCGTATTGATGAATCCGTTCCGCTTGTTGACGCACGTCTGAAAGACGGTTCACGTGTGAATGCTGTAATTGCTCCTTTGGCCGTGTCCGGCCCGACCCTTACAATCCGCCGCTTCTCAAGCCGGCCTTTAAGCGACAAAGACCTTGTGGCCAAGGGCAGTATCTCGCAGAACTGCGTGGACTTCCTGAAAGGCTGCGTGAAATTGAGAAAAGACATTATTATTTCCGGCGGAACAGGAACCGGAAAAACAACATTCCTTAACATGTTGTCCAGTTATATTCCTTCCGGTGAACGTATTATTACCGTTGAAGACGTCGCTGAGCTCCGCCTTCAGCAGGAACACTGGGTGCGTCTTGAAAGCCGTCCACCTAACGTAGAAGGCAAGGGTGAGGTTACAATCAGGGACCTGGTTAAGAACTGTCTGCGAATGCGTCCTGACCGCATTGTCGTAGGTGAGGTACGTGGCGCCGAGGCTCTGGACATGCTCCAGGCCATGAACACTGGACATGAAGGATCCCTGGCAACTATTCACGCCAATGCTCCCCGTGAGGCGCTTACCCGTATGGAAACGCTTTGTCTTACTGCAGGAGCGGAACTTCCTATATGGGCTCTGCGCGAAATGATTGCGTCTGCTGTTCATATGATAGTTCAGCTTACCCGTTTCTCAGACGGTACACGTAAAATTACTTCAGTTACTGAAATTACGGGACGTGAGGATAATCAGATTACCATTCACGAAATTTTCAAGTATACGCAGACCGGCATAGATCTTTCCACAGGAAAGGTGCTTGGTAAATTCTCTGCCACGGGAGCTCCGCCGAAGTTCTTCCCGGATTTTGCCACACGTGGTATAAATATGCCGGTAGAAATGTTCTGGTCAGACGAACAGCGTAAAGCGCACGGGCTTGATAAATAAACAGGGAAACATATGATGAAAAAAATTCTTGTGCTTGCTATTTTTTCCATGCTGCCTGCACTTTCAACAGAAGCGCAGGCGGCCAGCATGTTTTCAAAGCCAGTCATGCAGCAGGTTATATGCTCGGCTACAAAAATGCAGCTGTTCTATCATTATTTCGGTTCAGAGCAGGACGAGACAGTTAAAAAATACCAGCAGAAAGGCGTGTGTAATAATGCTACTTACCTGATGCCTGCCTGGATTGATGCCAAGCGGCCGGAAATGCTTAACAGAAAGGTGTGGAGAGACCCGGAGGAAGGAGCTCTTTCAGAAGCCGCAGTATGGCAGACTCCGATTTCAATTCTTTATGAGTATTTTGATGTGACAAGAAAAACATTCCCTAGCGATTTCGGCGGGGCAGGAATCCCTCCTGGAATGCTCGTTAAGGAATATTCCGATATACGTATAAGGTTTCAGCTTTCTCTGGACCGTCTGTACCGTGCCCGTACAAAAGATTTTATCATGGGAGACTCAATGCAGGGGCGTGGCCGTACGATCATGGCGCAGTTTAATCTGCTTCTGAAGGAGATGGAGTCTGTTGCCGATGCAATTTCAAGTTCGGATTCGCAGCGTTTTGCTCAGGCAATTACTGCTTCCGCGGTACTTGCGCAGGATTCGTTTGCCATGCTGTTCCGCGCTCCCCGTGTTTATCAGAAACCACCACAGCAGTCGTCTGTTCAGAAAATGATACACGTGGGTCTTACGGTTTTTGGAATGTTCCTTATGTTCCTTTCTGTAAGAATGCTTTTGGGTGATACAAAGGCCATGTCTGGAAAGAATGTTGATAAATTCAATGCCCAGGCGGTGAAGTATCAGGAGGCCTTCCAGCGACAGTTTATAAAAATAAATGTAAAGTATCTTATGCTTGCCCCTGCAGTACTTTTTGCTGTAGTAGGCATTGCTGTGTCAATGAATCTTATTGTTGCACTGATACTTGGCGGCGTAGGACTGTATTTTGGATATGGTATTCCGGAAAAGGTTCTGCTGCACATGAAAGCCCAGCGTGGAAAGAAGATAGACTCACAGCTTATGGACAGTCTTGTTCTTATGTCTAACTGTCTGCGTTCAGGTCTTGATATCGTTCAGGGTTTTGAAATGGTGTCAAGAGACTCTCTTCCTCCTATTTCAGATGAATTCGGGCTTGTCATAAAGAATTATCAGCTGGGTATGACTTTTGAAAAGTCTCTTGGTGTGCTTGAAGAACGTGTGGATTCAAAAATGCTTTCCTACATGATACGTTCAATAGTTCTGCAGCGTCAGATTGGTGGAAACCTTACAAAAGTATTCGAGCGTATTGTAAGTGACATACGTGAGGAATCGAAGCTTGACGAAAAGACGAAGGCAATGACCGCACAGAATACCATTCAGTCATATGTGGTAGGCGCAATGCCATGGCTTATGACCGGCGTTATGTTCGTGTTCCAGGGCGAGACGATGATGAAATTCTATACCAGTCCAATAGGCGTGGGCGTGCTTTTCTTCTGTATTATATGGGTCGGTATAGGTATGAAGACAGTCGCTGGCGCCAGCAGGATTGAGGTATAGCGGTTAAGGTGAGATAATATGCCAGATAATATTTTCAATATTGTTACAACACTTCTCGCGATTTTCGGCGCCATGGGGGCAGCGACAGCTGTAAAGAGAGCTCTTTCACCAAAGGAGGAGACACACTCTGCCATGGCTGATATCAGCGATATGGGCACAAAGGATTCATCGCCCTTCTCAAAACTTGAGAACAGCTCGAATCCTATTGACAAACTGTGCTTTTTCATTGGACGTAAAATGGGGCAGGAAACCGCCATGGAGACTTTATATACTCAGCTGGGACGTCCTGCAAATCTGGATTCACTGAAAATGGTGAAGCAGAAACTTGCTCTTTCTGCCTTTGTAGGGGTGCTGTTCTCTCTTTTTGCCGGCTGGCCTGGGCTGATTGGTTTTGCTTTTGGTTTTGTTATTCCAGATATGCAATGGAAAAGCGCTATAGAAAAACGTCAGAAAAATATCATACGCGGCTTTCCTACATTTGTAGACCTCGCGGCCCTTATGATTGAATCCGGCCTTGACTATATGAGTGCTTTTGAAAGAATTGTGAAGATCTCAACTGAGAAATCAGGCTGGGAGACTGAAGTTGAAAAGACCATAAATGAAGTTCAGCTTGGATATTCGCGTCGTGATGCCCTGCATCGTATGTCGGACCGTATAGGCCTTCAGGAAATACGTTCTTTTGTCGGCCTTATAGTCCAGTCTGATGAACTTGGAACAAGCCTTGTGGAACTGCTTCGTAACTACTCGGCAGATATGCGTTTCCGCCGCCTGAACAGGGCTGAGAAACTTGCCGCCCAGGCATCTACGAAAATGCTTATTCCTATGTTTATTTTCATTTTCCCTACAGTGTTCATAATGATGCTTGCCCCAATGGTCATGGATCTGGTCAATGGAGGCATGCCTTTCTGAGAGGAAAAGCCTATGAAAAAAATAATCCTTTCTCTGCTTTTTGTTACTGCGTCGGCTGTTCCTGCAACGGCTCAGCAGGCAACTCTGCTTCATAGCGGCGGTGAGGAAGGCCTCTTTCTGGATATGCACCGCTCAGGTATAGGCAGTGTAAATGAATACGAGGAAAAAAAGAAATTCTTTGACATGGTCAAACTGGAAAAACAGAAGCTTCAGGATACCATGCTTGACAGTATTACCGAAAACGCCTACAAGTATTATCGTTCTGCAAACTATGAGGCGGCCCGTGAACTGGCTGGGAAAATTCTTTCCATAAACTCTGAACACGAGGATGCCAAAACATTGTTTGAGGCAACAAGTCAGCTGCGTAACACGGGTTCTTTTTCCCTTGAAAAAGAAAGA
>CACZRG010000066.1 GCA_902783485.1 uncultured Elusimicrobium sp. | reverse complement strand
TACCATATTTTTCATGTCGTGGCCATAAAATATATTATCGCCAAGAATAAGGCATACATTGTCGCTGCCTATAAATTCCTCACCCAGAATGAATGCCTGGGCAAGTCCTTTGGGCTCAGGCTGTTCCGCATAGGAGAATTTCACCCCGAAGCATTCGCCGGTGCCAAGAAGCTGCCTGAACCTGGGCAGATCTGCCGGAGTAGATATTATGAGTATCTCACTTATCCCTGCCAGCATCAGCACGGACAGGGGGTAATAAATCATCGGCTTGTCATAAACAGGTATAAGCTGTTTTGAAATACCAAGCGTGGCCGGAAAAAGCCGGCTGCCAGTTCCTCCGGCAAGAACAATGCCTTTCATATATAAAATCTCCAGTATGAGTTTACACTGCTGTTTTAATATATGATATAAAAATATTTCTCACCTGGCTTTCCTGTTATGTCAGCGGTATTTGTCAGCGAATTCATGTATCGAGGCTGAAACACGGCGGAGTTCTTTTTCTCCAAGCGCAGGGAATGTGCCAATCCAGAAGGAATTGTTCATTATGCTTTCCGTGTTAGGCAGAAGGGCATAGTCTGTCTCAGTGAGTTCACAGGAGGATTTCAGGCCGGAACTTCCTATCCTGATTGTTACTTCATTATCAGTCATTGCGGGCTGCCGCAGAAGGTTCCCGGCGAAAAGCTGTCTTGTTCCTATTCCTTTGCCTTCAATATATTCCACAAGCTGCTGCTTCGTGAACGTGGCTTTTTCTTTTACGGATATAAGATAACCGAACCAGGACGGCTTTGTATCCTTCAGCGCTTCAGGCAGAATCAGTACATTTTCCAGATCTTTCAGGGATTTTGTAAGGTATGCGGCATTTTCCGTCCTTTTTTTAAGGAACCCCGGCAGTTTTTTCAGCTGGGAAAGGCCTATGGCGGCCTGCCAGTCCGTTATTTTAAGGTTATATCCCAAATGGGAATAAATATACTTATGGTCATATCCCTGCGGCATATTGCCGTGCTTCATCTTAAAGCGGTTTCCGCAGGTATTGTCAGTGCCTGGCCTGCACCAGCAGTCCCGGCCCCAGTCCCGTATTGAAAGCAGTATTCTCCGCAGCAGGGCATTGCTGGTACACACGGCTCCGCCCTCGCCCATTGTCATGTGATGGGCAGGATAAAAACTGAATGTGCCTATGTCGCCTATCGTGCCTGCCTTGCGCCCCTGCCATTCTGCGCCGAGCGCATCGCAGGAATCTTCTATAAGCCACATATCATGCTTCACGCATATCTCCTTTATTCTGGCTATGTCAAACATATTTCCGAGAGTATGCGCTATGAAAACTGCTTTTGTCTTTGGCGAAACAGCTTCCTCAATTTTGTCTGTATCTATATTGTAAGTGCCTTTGCCGCAGTCAACAAAAACAGGAACAAGGCCATTCTGCACAATGGGGGCCACGGTAGTGGGAAAACCGGCTGCGACTGTTATCACCTCATCGCCTTTTTTTAGCCGCCTTTCGCCTAATTTATGAGATGTCAGTGCCGTCATGGCCAGCAGGTTGGCGGAAGAGCCTGAATTTACGGCAAGGGCATATTCTGCGCCAAGATAATCAGCGAATCTGCGTTCAAATTCATCGCAGAAACGCCCGGCTGTAAGCCACATATCAAGGCTGGCCTCTATCATGCCGGCAAGATCTGCTTCGTCCAGCAGCTTCCCGGAGGGGGGGATATACCTGAATTCCCTTTCGCCACCGTATTTGAAAGCGTAATAATCCAGAGCGGCCTTTACCGCATTCTCCCTCAGTGACTGTTCCATGTCTTTGTTTTCCATATTAAAATTTTCCTGAAACTGATTATATTGATTTAAGAAATTTTACCGCGCAGGCTTTCATATTCTTTTATCTGCCTTTCTGTAAGTTTCTTCGCGTCTGCTCCGGCATAAAATTCCTTGTACCATTCAACGGTTCTGCTTATTGCCTCTTTTGCGGAATAGGCAGGCTTCCAGCCAAGCACGGTCTTTGCCTTTGTGATGTCAAGCATAAGCAGATTGGCCTCGTGCAGATTGTCCTTTCTATGTATGTTTATAATGCCTTTGCCGTATTCCCGTATTATCTGTCCGGCAACCTCTCCTACGGTAAGCTCACTGTCATTTTCCGGGCCGAAATTGAAGCCTTCGGCGTATCTGCTGCCGCTTTCAAGCAGTTTCTGTCCCAAAAGTAGATAGCCGGAAAGTGGCTCCAGCACATGCTGCCATGGCCGCACCGCATTGGGGCTGCGTATTTCTATCGGTATTCCGGCTTCTATGCTGCGCACACAGTCCGGCACTATTCTGTCTGCTGCCCAATCGCCGCCGCCTATGACATTTCCTGCCCTGGCGGTTGCCATGGCATATCCGCCGTCCTGCAGGAATGAGCGGCGGTACGAAGATGACATTATTTCAACGCAGCCTTTTGACGAGGAATACATATCATATCCGCCCATTGGCTCGTCTTCACGGTAGCCGTGCCGTATTTCACGGTTCTCATAGCATTTGTCCGTGGTTATGTTCACAAAAGCTTTTACGGAACCGGTTTTCCTTGCCGCTTCAAGCACATTCAGTGTTCCTATTACATTTGTTTCATATGTCAGCACAGGCTTTGCATATGAAAGCCGCACAAGGGGCTGCGCCGCAAGATGAAATACAATTTCAGGGCGGAAATCCGCAAATGTCTTTTCCAGCGTATCGCGGTCAAGAATATTGCCTGAAATGCTTTTCATTCCGTCTGCTATTCCTGCGGCATTGAACAGGGCCGGGTCAGTTTCCGGAGGCAGGGCATAGCCGCATACTTCTGCGCCAAGATGTTTGAGCCAGGCGGAAAGCCAGCTGCCCTTGAAACCGGTATGGCCCGTAATCAGAACCTTCCTGTTTTTGTAAATGTTATTGAACATAGCTGCTTAATTCATTATCCTCATTCCCAGATTTTCCATGGGGCTTTTTCGGCAAGCCACATTTCATTCAGCTGTATTTTATCGCGCAAGGTGTCCATAGGACGCCAGAATCCCCTGTGTTTGTATGCGTTAAGCTGGCGCTCCGAGGCAAGTTTTTCAAGCGGCTCTCTTTCAAAAATGGTTTTGTCTATGTCGGAGATATAATCAAAAACTTCCGGCTGGCATACAAAGAATCCGCCATTTATCCAGCCGCCATCGCCCTGTGGCTTTTCCATGAAAGAAGTAACCGTAATATCATCCTTGTCCAGAGACAAAGCGCCAAACCGGCCAGAAGGCTGCACGGCTGTCATTGTTATCAGTTTTCCTGATTTCTTATGCGCATCCAGCAGTGCAGTGATATTTACATCTCCCACGCCGTCGCCATAAGTAAGCATGAAAGGATTATTGCCTACATATTCCTGCGCGCGTTTTATGCGTCCGCCTGTCATGGTTTTCTGCCCTGTATAAAGTATTGTAACTTTCCAGGGTTCCTGCCTTAGCTTATGTATCTGTACCGTATTGGCTGCCATGTCAACCGTTATGTCCGAATACTGCTGATAATAATTGACAAAATACTCCTTTATCACATGGGACTT
>CACZRG010000065.1 GCA_902783485.1 uncultured Elusimicrobium sp. | reverse complement strand
ATCTTGAAAATGGAACCGGGCGGATAAGTGCCCTGAAGCGCCACATTGAATTCAGGAAGTACAAGTTTTCTGTCACGCATGGCTGCGGGCTGTGCAAACTGATTCGGATCATAATCCGGCATGGACACAAAAGCCAGAAGGGCCCCATTACGTGGGTCCACAGCAACAACGGCACCTTTTTTGCTTACGGATTTGCGCAGTCCTGCTTCAGCAGCAGTCTGGGCTTTTGAATTGATTGTCAGATAAATATCCGAGCCGGGAATCCACTTACGGCTTTCAAGACGCTGAATAAGCCGGCCACGGTAATCCACTTCCAGATAAATTCCTCCATCACGACCCTTGAGTATTTTCTCATACATTTTCTCAAGGCCGTTTTTTCCCACAAGTGAGTCCATTGTGTATGTTCTGTCCTTTGAGAATTTTTCCCAGTCGCGGGCATCCATTTTTCCGGTATAGCCAATGAGATGACTTAAATATGCACCGAAAGGATAATAACGTCTTGCCTCCTCAACGGTTTCAAGACCCGGATATACAGCCTCAAGCTCGGAAAGCATGAGCATTTCCCTGTCAGAAAGATTTTCTGCTATACGAACAGGTTTGTCCCGTCTGGACCCCTTACGTATTGTATCCCTTACCGTATCCCTGTTTATATTAAGCCTGCGGCTTATGGCAAGTGACATTTTATCGATCATGGCATCGGACAGTGAAGAACTGCCATTTTCCCCGGGAAAATAAATAAGACTGAATGAAGGCCGGTTGGCGGCTATAGCCACATTGTCCGAAGAATATATGCGTCCCCGTGGAGCAGACTGGGTAAGAACCTGTGTGCGGTTCCTGTCTGCCATGGTCTTGTATCTGTCCGTATTCACAAGCTGTATTATCATCAGACGGAAAAGAAAAACCCCGGTAATGAAAGCTGCCAAAAGCCAGACAAAATCCAGTCTGCTCTCCGGAATTTTCAGTTCAGACATTCTGCATTTCCCCTGTGCCTTCAGTTTTTCTCATAAAACCGGAAAAATCTTTTTATTTCCAGCATTACAAAAAATACAAACGGAGCCGCTATGGCATTAAGAAAGGGCACGGCGCAGAACTGTTTTACTGAAAACCATGCGTCATGCGAGAAAAGAGCCGCCAGAAGCCAGCCGGCAAGATAGACAGGCCATGAGAACAGAAAAAGTACAACTACCTGTGTAAGTCTGTCAAAGAAATCAAAACGCTGCGCTACAATCTGCACAATCCATGCAGAAAGCGTGTATATAAGAGCATTGGCTCCCACAGCGCCACCACCAAGAATATCCGCGTAAAGCCCTATGACAAAAGCCCATGTGGAGCCACGCACGCGCGATGAAAAAGCCGCAGATGCAACAACTGTTACAAAAAGCCAGTCCGGGGAGACACCGTATATTGAAAGATATTTTCCCTGCCAGCTGTAAAAAACACAAAGCAGTATCCAGCATATTATTTCAACAGGAGTTCTCATTGCTGTTCCTCCGTCGGTGGAACAAGATCGTCCGGGAGGTTATTCCTGACAATATACACTTCCTTTACTGAATCGATATCGGAATAAAGCTGTACGTCCGCAGATGTGAAACTCATCTCGGAATCCCTTTTATAAATTTTTGAAAGCACCCCGACCCTTGCATTTGGTATATAAAGCTGTGCATCCGGTGCGGAAAATATTTCCGTACCCTCCTCAAGCGGAAGATTTTCCGGGATATATTCTATTTTCATGCGGGCCGACCCTGTTCCCTCCGCAAGCACCTCGCTGCCATTTATGCCAAGTGAAACAATTACCGAAAAAGCTTTATTGCCGGCAAGCATGACACGGGAAAAATCCGGATATGTTTCATAAATACGTCCAAGAAGGGAAATTTTTCCATTCTGCGCCGCCATTACAGTATCATTTACCTTAATACCGTCTTTCGTTCCCCTGCTGACCGTGATAAATCCATACCAGTTTTTAGTGTCACGGGCAGATACGCGTGCCCATGTGCCCTGCCATTTTGAGGAACCGGCTATTTTCATTTCATCCCTGAGGCGTTCTGCTTCAGCAGCAGCCGGCCGGGATTTCTCCAGTTCAATTTCAAGTTCCCTGATTTTTTCACGCAGACGGCGGTTTTCCTGGTCGGTTGCAAACAATCTGCGCACATTATCGGGCACGCCACGAAGGAAAAAGTCGGCGCGCTCACCGTAGTATATGGAAGGATACAGGGCATAAGCGCATACCGCCCTTGCTGTATGCACAACACCGGAAACAGGAAAAAGCAGCAGCAGAAACGATACAAACGCATATACTGCCGCTGCGATATTAAACGACTCTTTTTCTCTCATCGCCTGGCCTTGCATGAGAGAACAGGCCGGACTTTTGAATATAAATCAGCGGTATGGCTTGATAAGCTCCGCCTTATGCTGCATTTTGTCCAGTTCCTCCAGATACTTGCCACAGCCGAGAGCCACACAGCTAAGCGGATCTGCCGCCCTGTGTACTGGCAATTCGGTTTCCTTGCGGATAAGTTCCGGAAAACCTCTTAAAAGTGAACCTCCGCCCGCAAGGACCATTCCACGGTCCACAAGATCGGAGGAGAGTTCCGGAGGAGTTTCCTCCAGAACCTGTTTTATCACGTCAACAATGCTCTGTACAGGTTCCATAAGAGCCTGTCTTATATCTTCAGATGTTACTAAAATCGTCCTCGGCAGTCCTTTAGCCTGGTCTCTGCCTTTTACTTCAATGTTTTTTTCTTCTTTAAGCGGGAAAACAGACCCAATCTGCACCTTTACCTGTTCGGCTGTTGTCTCACCGATTACAAGGTTGTGCTTGCGGCGGAAGAACTGCACAATGCATTCATCCATCTCGTCACCAGCCACATCGAGAGAACGGGTTATAACCATTCCACCCAGGGCAATAACTGCAACTTCCGTGGTACCGCCGCCTATATCGCAAATCATACTGCCGTGCGGCTCTGAAACTGCAAGTTCGGAACCTATGGACGCAGCCATTGGCTCCTCTATTAAATATACCTCGCGCGCACCGGCCTGTTCCGCAGATTCCTGAACCGCACGCTTTTCCACTTCGGTAATTCCCGAAGGGATGCTTATAACAATGCGCGGGTGAAGCAGACTTCTGCGGTTATGTACTTTACGTATAAAGTACTTGATCATTTCCTGCGTAACATCAAAATCCGCTATAACTCCGTTCCGCAGGGGACGAAGAGCGGTAATGTTGGCCGGCGTGCGGCCAAGCATTTTCTTGGCCTCACTGCCGACAGCGAGAACTTTACGTCTGTTCTTGTCAACAGCAACCACGGAGGGTTCACGAAGAACAATTCCCTGTCCCTTGACATATACGAGAGTATTCGCCGTGCCAAGGTCTATGGCTATATCATTTGAGAACAGACTGAAAAAGTAATCGAACATTTTTTTATGAACAACTATACAAGTTTTACAAGCGCCACTTCGGTAGCATCGCCTTTGCGCTGGCCCAGCTTGAGCACACGGACACAGCCACCAGCACGCTCTTTGTAGCGGGGAGCAATAACCTCAAAAAGTTTTTTGTAAACTTCCTTATCCTTGATAACACGGCGTACTTCAAGATGTCTGCCGTTCTTGGCATCGGTGATGATCTGCTCTGCGATACTTGTAAGTTCCTTGGCCTTCACAAGAGTTGTTTCAATTTTCTCATGAAGAAAAAGGCTTGTTGCCATATTGGAGAACATCGCTCTGCGATGGGAGCCGGTTCTGGAAAGTTTTTTTGAACCAAGATTCTTTATCATTTTTATATCCTCAATTGAAACGGAATGTTAAAGTTTCATTCCGAGGGTAAGGCCCATTTCTACGACCTTTTCGTTGATTTCCTCCAGTGTTTTCTGGCCGAAATTCTTTACATTCAGCAGATCTTCCTGGGTTTTGCTGACGAGTTCGCGGACCGTGCGTATTCCCGCCACTTTAAGACAGTTTCCTGCCCTTGCCGAGAGTTCAATCATTTCAACTCCCTGGTCGAGTTTTTTACGGAGTTCCGCGTCTTCCGGCGTTTCCACTGAACCACCTGAAGTGGTATTGCCCGCTTCATTCTGTGCAGCAGGCAGGAACGGTGTTACAGACTGGCGGAGAAGCTCCGCTGAGCGGTTCACAACGGCTTCCGGATCAACTGTTCCGTCAGTCCATACTTCGAGAATCAGTTTATCGTAGTCGGTTTTCTGTCCGACACGTGCATTCTCGACATTATAGTGAACTTTCACTATCGGGGAAAAAACCGCATCAGTAGGGATAAATTCCGCAGGAAGATTGCAGCCGGGCATAGCCTTTATCTCGTCTGAGGTGTAATAGCCGGTACCTCTGGCGATCTCAATCTGGGCTTCAAGTTCAAAGCCTGACTCGACGTGAGCGATAACGAGATCCTTGTTTATTATTTCAACAAAGGCATTCTCTTTTATATCCGCTGCGGTAACTTCCTTTTTGCCTTTCACGGAGAGGTACAGGGTCTGAGATTCATCGCCCTGAAGGCGGACTCTCATTTTTTTCAGATTCAGGAGAATGTTGATAACATCCTCCTGAACTCCGTTGACCGTGTCGTACTCGTGCCTGACACCCTTGATACTTACGGCAATAACCGCAGCACCCTCAATGCTTGAAAGCAGAATGCGGCGGAGTGAATTGCCGATTGTGTGACCGTATCCCTTTTCATAAGGCTCAGCAGTGAACTTCGCATAAAAAGCAGTCCTGGATCCTTCCTCCACAACCATGCCCTGGGGGATAACGAGCTGTTTAGTAAACACAGACATTGTACTGGAGCCTCCGTTTATTACTTGGAATAATATTCAATGATGAGCTGATCGTCTGCCTGAATGCTTGATTCAGCACGATCCGGCCAGCGCACCAGCTTACCTGTATGTTTGTCGCCATCCCATGCGAGGAAACTCGGGCGGAAGGCAACTTTCTCGGCATGTTCCAGCCCCTGCTTCACACCGGCAGTCTCAAGAAGTTTCGCATTGATTGAAATCTCGTCACCAATCTTGAGAAGATATGATGGGATATTAACACAGCGGCCATTCACGCGGATATGACCATGTGTCACAAGCTGTCTGGCTGTTTTCAGCGAAACAGCAAAACCGAGGCGGCGTACTATATTGTCGAGACGGAGCTCGAGATAGCGCATAAGAGACTCACCGGTGCCACCGGGTGTCTTGGCGGCATGCATAAAGAAGCGGTGGAACTGGGCTTCGCTCATGCCAGCGCTGAAACGGGCAATCTGTTTCTCGCGGAGATGCTTTCCGTAATCGGACATCTTGCCTTTGGGACCGTTATTTGAGAAATGTTTATCTGACTGGGCCTGTTTGTCAACAGGGCAGTTTGTTGTGCATCTTATTCCCTTGAGGAACAGTTTCTGACTAAGCTTCTGGCACTTTTTGCAGGCTGGACCTGTATATCTGGACATTTTCTACTAATCTCCTTGTGTAATTCTGTCAGACCGCCGGTATTACATGCGGCGGGCTTTGGGCGGGCGGCATCCGTTATGAGGAATCGGGGTTATGTCGCGGATTGAAACGATGTGAATTCCGGCGGCTGCTACACCACGGATAGCTGTTTCCCTGCCGGGACCGGGTCCGCTGACAAGAACCATCGCCTGCTTCACGCCGTACTCAAGGGCGCGGGCTGCTGCCTTGGAAGCTGTAATCTGCGCTGCGAACGGTGTACCTTTCTTGGTACCGCGGAAGCCATTGCCTCCAGCAGTAGACCAGGCAATCGCTCCACCTTTTTCATCGGTGAAAGTGATTATGGTGTTATTAAAAGAACAATTGATGTAAACCCTGGCAAAAGCAACCGTGCGGAGACGGCGTTTTACCTGGTTTTTACCTTTTTCGTTATTCTGTTTTACTGCCATTTGTTAAATCTCCTGTTATTCAGTTTACTGCGGGATCTCCGTTATGGGATTCCCGCGGCAGGTCATTCGGTTTTTCCACCAGATCCGACCGTGCGTCTTCTTCCGCGGCGTGTGCGCGCATTGGTACGTGTGCGCTGTCCTCTTGCCGGAAGATTTCTGCGGTGGCGGTATCCGCGATAACTGCTGATTTCTATGTAACGCTTGATATTGGCGTTCACTTCTCTGCGAAGTTCGCCTTCCACTTTATATTCGTGCTGAATGTGGGAGTTGAGAAGACCAACCTGATCTTCGGTAAGGTCTTTTACTCTTATATCGGCAGGAATCTGACTCTTAAGACTCTCCAATATTTTGGCAGCCAGGGGACGGCCAATGCCGTACACGTTGGCGAGTGCCACACACAGTTTTTTCTCTTTGGGCAGATCTATGCCCGCTATTCTAGCCATACTGACTTTCTCCTTAATTCCTTTTTAAGAGCTGCTAACCAGGCAGGAATGCCGGTGCAGCGCTGTTTTATCCCTGCCGCTGTTTGTGACGGGGATCCGAGCATATTACACGGACCACACCTTTGCGTTTCACGATAACGCATTTGTTGCAGATCTTTTTTACGCTGGCTCTGACTTTCATTTTAAAATAACCTCTTTCAAGTTTCGCGTTTACTTTTCCCTGTAAACGATCCGACCCTTTGTCAGGTCATAGGGAGACAGTTCCAGGCGAACCTTGTCGCCGGGAAGTATCTTTATATGGTGGATACGCATTTTCCCCGAGATTATACCAAGTATAATTCTGCCAGGAGGAATCTCCACCCTGAAGCTCGCATTTGGCAATGTTTCTTTCACTATGCCTTCAACTTCTATTTTTTCGCCGTTATCGGACATATATCTTCTATATTATACCAAAAATATATATGGTATGTGTATCCTTTATTCCTTTGTTAATATTTCGCAGCCGTCTTCCGTAACAGCTACCGTATGCTCAAAATGAGCGGCATAACTTCCATCTTCGGTGATCGCAGTCCAGCCGTCTTTAAGGATTATCAATTCGGGATCTCCGAGGGATAGCATGGGTTCAATAGCCAGCGTCATGCCTGGCTTGAGCACAGGGCCGGTTCCGGGGCAGCCGTAATTGGGAATAGACGGGTCCTCATGCAGCCTGCGGCCGACACCATGACCTGTGAATTCCTCAATGACGCCCATCCCATGTGCTTCGGCATAATTGCCGATGGCACTGGAAACATCGCCAAGCCTCGCACCCGCTTTAACCTTTGAAAGGCCTGTATCAAGCGAGCGTTCGGTCACTTCTATTAATTTTGCGGCTCCGCCGGATATTTCCCCTACGGGAACAGTTATCGCAGCGTCACCGTAAAAACCGTTTATCACGGCTCCCATATCCATGCTTACTATATCTCCGTTTCTGAGAATGCGCTTTGCGGAAGGAATTCCGTGTACAATCTCCTCGTTTACCGATACACACAGCGTGGCAGGATAACCGTTGTAATTAAGAAACGCGGGTTTCGCGTTCATTTCTTTAAGACAATCAAAAGCAAATCTGTCCAGATCCAGTGTTGAAAGACCTGGTCTTACAAAACTGCGGAGTTTCCGCAGTGTTACAGCCACTGCACGGCAGGCAGGGCGCATAAGTTCTATCTCTTCCGGAGATTTTATATATATCATCTGGCTTTTTCTATTCCAGGCAGGGCGGCAACAGCAGCCTCCACCTGTTCCGGGGTTCCTGACCCGTCAACAGAATAAAATACTCCGGCTTTTCTGTAATATTCAACAAGGGGCTGCGTGAGACGGCGGTAAGCCTCAAGGCGCTGACGTATAACATCTTCCCTGTCATCAGCACGCTGACGGAGTTCTCCTCCGCAGGAATCACATACGCCTTCCTTCCGGGGAGGAAGTGTTTTCAGATTATAAATCTTTCCACAGGAGGCGCATGTGCGGCGGTATACCAGACGGTCTATGATTTTTTCGTCCGGAACATCCAGAAAAACAACCGCATCCACTTTTCTGCCGGTCTCACGGAACCACGCATCAAGCCCTTCGGCCTGTGCAAGGCTCCGCGGAAACCCATCAAAAAGCAGACCTGATTTCTCTGACGCCAAACGTGTTTTCACCATATTAAGCGTAACACTGTCCGGCACCAGATTTCCTTTTGAGATATATGATTCAGCCTCAAGTCCGAGAGGAGTCTTTGCCGCTATTTCGGCGCGGAAAATATCTCCGGTAGATATATGCTTCATTCCGGTTAAAGCAGAAAGCCTTTTTGCCTCTGTTCCTTTACCTGAACCGGGTGCTCCCAAAAGAATAACATTCATACTTTTACTGCCGTTCACTGGCCTACATTGAACCAGCGGCCCTTAACCTTGGAATTCTTGTAGAATCCCTCATAATTGCGCATAACAAGATGCGCCTCTGTCTGCGCTATTGTATCAAGTGCAACGCCTACTACGATCAGCAGCGAGGTGCCACCGAAATAGAACGGAACATTGTACTTGGCGCGGAGGAAATCAGGAAGAACCGCTATGGCACATACAAAAAGAGCGCCTGCAAACGTTATGCGGTTAAGTACCCACTCTATATGATGCGCTGTGGGCTCTCCGGGTCTGATTCCGGGAATAAATCCGCCCCATTTCTTCATATTATCCGCCAGATCCTTCGGGTTTATGCTTACCGAGTTATAGAAATAGCAGAAGAATATGATAAGCAGAATATAGACAAGATTATACCAGATACTGGTATGATTCATCATATTCATAAGGCTCTGCGCCCATGGTGCAGTAGGATTGAATGACCCTATTGTATACGGAACACTGAGCAGTGAAATGGCAAAGATTACCGCAATAACACCTGACTGGTCAACCTTGAGCGGCAGGAATGTGGAGGCTCCGCCTGTGGGGCGGCGTCCCTGCATTCTCTGCGCATACTGAACCTGAATCTTGCGCTGCGCAGTCTCAACCCAGATGACAAAAGCTGTTACAAGAATTATGACACAAAGCAGGAACAGCGCGGTAATGAGGCTTACCTCTTCTACCTGCACAAGGTTTATCATCTTGGATATTGCCCCAGGGAATCCGTCAACAATACCGGCAAAGATGATAAGCGATATGCCGTTTCCTATGCCTCTCTCCGTCATCTGTTCACCGAGCCACATTACAAAAACAGTTCCGGTTGTGAGTGTGAGAACAGTTGTGAAATAAAAAGAAGCAGAGGGATTGCTTACGAGAGAAGGACCATTACCGGTCATATGCGTAAGCGCCATGGTGAGACCCAGCGACTGGAAGAAAGCAAGGAACAGTGTAAAATAACGTGTAAACTGTATTATTTTGCGTCTGCCGCTTTCACCCTCTTTCTGTAATCTGTCCAATGCCGGGAACACATGAGCACCCTGAACAAGGCTCATGATAATCGAGGCATTGATATAGGGCATTACGCCCAGTGAGAATATTGAAAATCGTCCCAGTGCACCGCCAGAGAATATATTCAGAAAGCCCAGAATTGAATTAGAAGAATTATTAAACAGGGCCTGAAGTGCGGCAGTATTAATTCCAGGGATAGGAATAATGGCGCCCAGACGGTAAATCGCCAGGGCGCCCATCACGAACAATATCCTCTTTTTCAGTTCCTGTACTTTGAAGATATCAGTTACGTTCTGCATTATTTTTTATCCGTTTCAGTTTTTATGACTGTTGCTTTTCCGCCGGCTTTTTCAATTTTCTCTATAGCACTCTTTGAGAAAGCATGAGCGGAAACATTCAAGGCTTTCTTAAGTTCGCCATCGCCAAGAATCTTCACGCGGCAGACACAGTTCACAAGGCAGCGGTCCTTGAGGGTTTCAGGAGTAATTTCCATTCCGGCTTCAAAATATTTCTCGAGGTCGGAAACGTTAATCCACTCATATTCGACACGGAATTTCTTATTGTTGAATCCACTCTTCGGGGTGCGGCGCCACAGAGATGTCTGACCACCCTGGAATCCGCGGGGTTTTGTGCCGCCAGAAGTGGACCCCTGGCCTTTCTGACCGCGTGTGCTGGTCTGACCATGGCCGGAACCCTGGCCTGTGCCAAGGCGTTTGCGGCGATGAACTGAACCCGGTTTTGGAGTAAGCTTATGAATGGAGGCCATCTTATTTTTCTCCTCTTATATTACGTATTTCTTCCTGAGTTTTCAGGCGTTTTAGAGCATCAAATGTAGCATAAACAGTATTGAAAGCATTGTGAGCTCCGAGGTTTTTCGTGAGAAGGTTCTTCACGCCTGCGGCTTCAAGAACCGCACGGATACCGCCTCCGGCTTTAAGACCGGTGCCTTTCATGGCAGGCTTCATCCAAACATGACCGGCTCCGAAAAAGCCTTCTATCTCATGGGGGATGGTGGAATCAAGAACCGGGAAAGTTATCATGGACTTTTTCGCTTCTGATGTACCTTTCTGAATGGCAGACTGAACCTCATTTGATTTGCCGAGTCCGACACCCACTGTTCCATTTCCATCGCCAACGACGACAAGAGCGGCAAAAGAGAAACGTTTTCCGCCTTTGACAACCTTTGTTACGCGGTTTATTGTGACAACAACTGTTTTCTCTTCCTTTCCGGTCTCGTTTATAACGACTTCAGCCTGATCATTGTTCTGGGCTGCGTTTACTTTATCAGTTTTGAGCTGTTTCTGATTTTTGAGCATTTGAGCTTTCTCCTGTTAGAATTTCAGTCCGCCTTCGCGGGCACCGTCGGCGAGAGCTTTAATGCGCCCGTGATAAATAAGACCGGCACGGTCAAAACACACCTCGGTGACATTTTTCTTGAGAGCGCGCTGCGCAAGCAGCATGCCTACTTTTTTGGCGGTCTCTATGTTCTTACCGGATTTCAGCTGACCTTTAAGCTCCTTGTCAAGGCTGGAAGCAGCAGCAAGTGTTGTTCCTGTCGCATCATCAATGACCTGAGCGTACAGATAGCGGGAGCTGCGGTACACCGCCAGTCTGGGGCGGTGTATACCGTTAATGAAAAGTTTGCTGCGGGAGCGTTCCTTGCGGAACTGGTATCTTTCCTGTTTGCTTATCATAACTTTTTATTCCTTGAATTGTTATTTCTTCGCACCGGAGCCTGCAGCTGCAGTCTTGCCGGCCTTGCGGATTATATGCTCGCCGTGATACTTGATTCCTGTTCCCTTGTAGGGTTCGGTTTTCTTGATTTTACGTATCTGGGCTGCAATGTTGCCTACGGCCTCGCGGTCAATACCCTTTATTGTAAGTGTTGTCTGCTTGGGATCAAAGGACATTTTGATTCCTTCGGGTATGTCCACTAATACTGGGTGGGAAAAGCCAAGCTGCAGGGAAACCTGTTTTCCCTTGACTTCACCCTTAAAACCGACACCGGTGATTTCAAGGATCTTTTCGAACTCTTTTGTTACACCGCTTACCATGTTCTGTATACGGGCACGGATTGTTCCGAAAAGTGCATCCTTGTTCTCGGCGCCTTTTTCAATGCTGACATTAATCTGTTTATCCTCGACATTCACAAGGATTCCAGCAGGAATACCAAGCGAGAGCTTTCCGAGGGGACCTTCAACCCGGACAACTCCGTTTTCTACTACGGCCTTTACTTTTTCCGGGATAATGACGGGTTTCTTTCCGATTCTGCTCATGAGATTATTACCTCTTTAAAATGATATTTTACCAGACCTGGCAGATTACTTCGCCGCCGACTTTCTGCTCGCGGGCTTTCTCATCGGTGAGAAGGCCTTTTGAAGTTGAAAGAATGGTCACGCCGAAAGCTGCGCGTACGCGGGGAATATCGGTATATGCGCGGTAAACGCGGAGACCGGGTTTTGAAACACGGCGCATACCGACAATGACAGGCTGTTTGTCCTGAGTATATTTAAGGGTAATGCGGATTACGCCACGGCTGTCAACATTCTTGTCAGTTTTGGAATCCACGAGCTTATAATTTGTGATAAACCCTTCTTCCTTGAGCAGCTTCACTACGCCAGCCTTAATCCCGGAATACGGGATATCAACTTTCTCTTTCCGCTTCGCGGAGGCGTTCTTTATAGAGACCAACATGTTTGAAATAGGATCCATTGTTTTTTACCTCATTGTGTTGCTGCCGGGATTACCAGCTGGATTTTTTCAGGCCTGGGATAAGGCCTTCATGGGCCATTTTCCGCAGACAGATTCTGCACAGGCCGAAATCGCGGTAGTAGCCGCGCGGGCGACCGCAGATCTGACAGCGGTTGCGCTGACGCGTGGAAAACTTCTGCGGTTTGCGCATTTTTGCCATCCATGCATATGTAGCCATATTATTTTCTCCTCAGTACAGGCTTATTTCGCCTTCTTGAAAGGCAGTCCGAGCTCTTCAAGAAGCATTTTGCCTTTCTGATTGTCGCCGGCAGTGGTCACAAAAGTAATGTTCATGCCGTGGGCCTTGGGAGAGCGCTCCATATTGATTTCAGGGAATATGTGATGCTCTTTCAGACCGAGGTTCAGATTTCCGCGGCCATCAAAGAATCTGGGGTCAAACCCCTGAAAGTCGCGTATACGCGGCACCGCAAGGGAAATGAAGCGGTCCATGAACTCGTACATACGTGTACCGCGAAGCGTTACACGCACACCTATCGGCATGCCTTCGCGCAGCTTGAAGTTTGAAATTGACTTCTTGGCGCGGCGCACCTGCGGGCACTGTCCTGTTATAAGGGCAAGATCTTCCTTTGCAAGATCCAGAGCCTGAATATTTTCCTTGGCTTCTGTTACACCCATATTGATGACAATCTTCACCAGTTTGGGAGTCTGCATGGGAGACTTGACGCCCAGTTCCTTCATAAGCTGCGGAAGCACTGTGGCTTTGTACAGCTCCTGAATGCGGGCTTTGTAGCCTTCCGGAAGCGGCGCCGGCTTGCCTTCAGCAAGAACAACACCTGCTCCGGGAAGAGAGGATCTCCCCCCCTTCTGAGTCTTGGCCTGTTTTCCGGTGGCCTGTTTCTTTACTGTGTCTTTTGCCATTTAAAATTACCTCTATATGATGATCTCACCACATTTCTTGCAGGCACGATGTTTCTCTCCACCCTGCATGATCATCTTTACGCCTGCGGCTTTGCCGCACTTGGGGCAGATGAGTCTCACATTTGAGACATCGAGAGGGGCTTCAACTTTGTGCACTCCGCCCGGTTTGTCCTTGGTGCTTTTCTTGTGTTTGGAAACAATATTCACGCCAATGACAGTAACTTTATGCTCTGCCGGCATGATTTCCTTGATTTCGCCTTTCTTGCCTTTGTCTTTGCCTGCAAGAATGACGACTGTGTCTTTCTTTTTTAATTTCATAGGTTCAAGCCTCTTTAGATGACTTCGGGAGCGAGCGAAAGAATCTTAAGGAAATTCTTTGCGCGCAGCTCGCGGGCAACCGGTCCGAAAACGCGGGTTCCCTTGGGTTCGCCATTGGCATCAATGATGCAGGCAGCGTTCTCGTCAAAACGGATGTATGAGCCGTCGGGCCGGCGCGCCTCGCGTGACACGCGGACTACGACCGCCTTTACCACGTCGCCTTTCTTGATGGCGGCATGAGGATTTGCTTCTCTAACGGAGCAGACAATGGTGTCGCCGAGATAGGCGAACCGGCGATAACTGCCGCCGTTGATATGGAAGCACTGGAGTTTCTTTGCGCCGGAATTATCGGCAACGTTAAGTATCGTTCTCAGCTGTATCATAAAGTAATCTCCGTATTAACCGTCTTATTTTACGGCTTTCTCCACGATGCGGCTGATACGCCAGCGTTTCAGCGCCGACATGGGGCGGATGCTCTGTATCTCCACCACATCGCCGATGTGTGATTCATTGTTCTCGTCATGCGCATAGAATTTATGCACACGGCGGAGGGTTTTGCCATACACGCCATGCATAATAACATGGTCAACGCTCACCACACGGGTCTTAAGGGCCTTGTCGGATGTTACAATTCCGCGCAGCACTTTGCGTCTGTTAACTCTTGCTTCAGTTTCATTCATGATTATTTATTCTCCGCAGGTGTCTGTTTCTCGAGTTCGCGCTGTCTCAGAATGGTTTTCATGAGAGCAATTTTGCGACGGGCTGTACGGGCCTCAACCGGATTCTCAACCGGAGCGGTGGTACGTTTGAAGTGAATCTGGAAAACAGTCTTCTTAAGGTCCTCAATCTGGGAAAGAAGCTCATCATCTTTCAGATTCTTTATTGATTCTTTATCTCTTCTTTTCATGGTATTAAAAACTCCTGATTAATCCTCGCGGCTGACAAACGCGGTTTTGATGGGGAGCTTGTTTCCGGCAAGTCTGAATACTTCCTTTGCTGTGGCGGCATCCAGTCCTTCAATCTCGAACATGATTCTGCCGGGTTTAACTACAGCTACCCAGAATTCCGGAGCGCCCTTTCCTTTTCCCATACGGGTTTCTGCAGGATGCTTGGTTATGGCTTTATCCGGGAATATACGCACCCAGAGTTTTCCTTTCTTGCGAAGGTAGCGGACTATGCACACACGGCAGGCTTCAATCTGACGTGCGGTGATCCAGCGGGGTTCGAGGGCTTTCAGGCCAAACTCACCGAAAGCCAGTGATGTTCCGCGTTTTGCAAAACCTCTGATTTTCTGGCGGGTCTGCGTTTTGCGGTATTTTACTCTTTTCGGCATCAACATGGTTGAATATCTCCTTAGCTCAGGCCTGAATCAGGCCTGCTCCGGGGCTGCGTTTTCCTCCGCAGTCACCGGCACTTCAGTCGGGTTCTCAGCCTGCAGCTTTGCAAGCTGGTCGCTAAGCTCGCGCGGAGTTTTTGCGAAGAACAGTTTCTTGAATATCCATACTTTTATTCCGATCTTTCCCATTGTGGTATGGGCTTCAACGAAACCATAGTCGATATCCGCGGAAAGCGTCTGCAGTGGCACGCGGCCTTTGCGGAACCATTCCGTCCTGGCAATTTCAGCACCGCCGAGGCGGCCTGCAGCCATAATCTTTACACCGAGAGCATTTGCAGCCATGGTTCTTTCCATGGCACGCTTTATGGCACGCTTGAAGGAAATGCGCTTCTCAAGCTGCTGGGCTATCGACTGTCCAACAAGTGTAGCGTCAAGCTCAGGCATCTTGATTTCGGAAACATTTACGAAAACCTTGCGCTTTCCTGAAAGTTTCTCAATATCTTTCTTGAGCTTCTCTATATCTGCCCCTTTGCGTCCGATCACCACGCCCGGACGGGCTGTGTGAATGCTCACTTTGAGATAAGCACCGGCGCGCTCAATGTCTATATTACTGACAGAGGCATTCTGAAAACGCTCACTGATCATGCGGCGTATGGCATAATCCTCGCCGATGAGTTCCGGCATTTTCTTTGGGGAGAACCAGCGTGACTGCCAGTCCTTTATATAACCGAGTCTGAGACCATTAGGATGAATTTTCTGACCCATAATACTTGCGGCGCCTCAGCGCTTCGCCTCCTTGACATCTGACACGAAAACCGTGATATGGCACATTTTACGCTTGAACGGCATTGCACGGCCCTGCGGGCCGGGCTGCACGCGGTGCAGCATTTTCATCGGGCCCTGATCCGCATAACACGCAGTGACCCAGACCTGCTTCAGGTCTATTTTTCTGCCGAGTTTTACGGCAAGATTTGCACCCGCTGACTGTATTGCCTTGTTCACAACCTCACATGCGCTCATGGGAGTATTGCGAAGTATATGACCGGCTTCATAAAGAGACTTGCCTCTGATTGCGTCAAGCAGCAGGGCAACTTTCCGGCGGCCGTAGCGTTGATATTTAAGTTGGCACTTTGCTTCCATTTTATATTTCTCCGTATTAACTTTTTCTCCATGTTAAACCAAGATACTAAGTTAATGCAGTAGCCTCCTTTGTATGAGACGCGCCGTGGCCTCTGAACATGCGAGGGAAAGAGAATTCACCAAGCTTATGACCAACCATACGCTCATTGATATAAACAGGCAGGAATTTTCTGCCATTGTGCACCATTAAGGTGTGGCCGATGAAGTCAGGGGTAATGGTGGAAGAACGTGACCAGGTTTTAAGAGGTTTCTTTTCTCCGGCCGCATTCATCTTCTGGATTTTTTCCAGAAGAGAAGGTTCTACATAGGGTCCTTTCTTAGAAGATCTGCTCATTATATATCTCCGTTACGCAACTTTGTTTTTGCGTCTGTCCTGCACAATCATCCAGCTCCATATCTTGGACTTTGTGCGGGTCTTGAAGCCTTTTGAAGGCTGATTCCACGGTGAACGGGGAACGTTATTGCCTTTTGAATGACCACGACCGCCTCCAAGAGGATGGTCGGTAGCGTTCATTGCGGCGCCTCTGACTGTCGGCTTTATACCGAGATGACGTTTGCGTCCGGCTTTGCCGAGAGTAATTGTATTGTGCTCAATATTACCTACCTGTCCTATTGTGGCCATGCAGTTCTTCAGAAGCTTGCGGATTTCACCGGAAGGCATTTTTACAAGAGCATAATTTCCTTCCTTGGCCATAAGCTGCGCCATCGCACCAGCGGCGCGTACGAACTGTGCTCCCTTTCCGGGAATCATTTCAATGGCATGAATGAATGTACCGTCGGGAATATTAACCATGGGCAGAGCGTTGCCAACACGAATTTCAGCCTGCGGGCCACTCTCTACTGTATCATTGATGTTAAGCCCTAACGGCGCAGGAATATAACGCTTGTCGCCATCTGCGTAAACCAGCAGAGCAATGCGGCAGTTTCTATTCGGATCGTATTCTATTGCGGCAACTCTGGCCGGAACACCGAATTTCTCGCGTTTGAAGTCTATGGTACGGTACAGCCGGCGATGACCTCCGCCGATATGGCGGACCATTATCATACCTGTGTTATTGCGTCCACCGGTTTTGCGGAGACCTTTCACCAGGCGCTTCTCAGGAGCCTTTTTTGTAAGGTTTGAGAAATCCGCCATCTGCATAGTGCGCCTTGAAGGCGTATACGGATTGAATGATTTAACTGGCATAATTGTTTTTCTTCCTTTTTCTCGTCAGTTACTTTGGCAGGCTGGCCACATCTATTTTCTGGCCTTCCTTTACAGTCACCATCGCTTTTTTCCAGTCGCCTCTGTAACCTTCGAAGCGGCCTACGCGGTGAACCTTGCCGGAAACGATGCTGGTTCTGACATCCGTCACCTTAACCTTGAACATCT
>CACZRG010000064.1 GCA_902783485.1 uncultured Elusimicrobium sp. | reverse complement strand
GGATCCACCTCAAGTGCAATATTGAAATAACGGGCCGCTCCCTTTAAATCTCCGGAATAAACACTGGCAACTCCGGCTCCCAGCGCCGCAGACGAACGTGATGGTTCCATTTCCATCGCCGTGGAATACATTTTAATAGCGCCTTTATAATCCTTTTCCGCCAGAAGCATATCAGCGCCTTTTTCATATACAGCAGCGGAAGGAGAAAGATTAACAGCCTCATTTATATCCTTACTGATATCCGCAGGAGTCCTTCCCCCCCTTCTGATTTCCGTTCTGACACGTTCAAGTATGACTATTGCAAGATTTTCCCGCCACTGATCAAGAAATTTATACGAATTCAGGGCCGCGAAGGTTCCTCTGGGTGTACGCATTATAAAGTCAAGTGCGGCCCTAAGCTCTTTTTCAGCGGCCTGCCATTGTCTTACGGATAAAAGATAATTACCGTAGCTGAAACGGACATAGGGATTCTCCGGAGCGTTCTCTATCGCTTTTCTATATTCACGCTCCGCCTCTTTATTTCTTTCCCGGTCAACTAAGAATTCAGCATAAGCTGTCCTGAGATTTGTATCGTCAGGCGTGGCATCAAGGAAAGACCTGAATTTCTCTTCTGCCTGCTCATAAAGCCCGGAAAGGCCCAGATTAACTGCATACCAGGATCTGGCAATACGGTTTTCCGGAGCTGTCTGAATAAAGTCAGACGATGCTTTTGCTGCCTCCTGATAACGGGCTTCGTCATGATAAAGAGTGATAAGCTGCATATGCGCTGTTTCACTATGAGGATTGTCTTTTACAACCCTGTTCCAGAAAGTTTCCCCGTCAAGGTAGCAGAAAAGCAGAGACAGGCTGGAACAGACAAATACGGTTAAAACTGTCACAGCAGCAACGGGAATAAAGCGTGCCGGCATCAGCCTTCTCCATTTAATCTCCGACAGAGCAATAAGCAGACCAGCCGAAGGTATATAGACACGATGTGGCATATTGTTGAATTCATATCCAGACAGAAGAGATGGCAGCAGGAAGAAAAGAAAAAATATCACCCCGAAATTAAACATTTTTACATTGCGGACAAAACCGGAAAAAGGCATATAGAGTAAAGCCGCTGCTGCAAGCACGCCAGGAATTATGCCGGCAGAAAAGGCTGCCGAAGACAGTGGTTTAACGGAAAAAGGAAAAAAGAAATTCTGCAAAGCCGCAAAAAGAGCAGGGAAATTGTTCCATATCACTGAAAAACTCCGGTCAGGCATTGCACCGCCTGTTGCCGCACGGCGTACAGCAAACCAGATTACAAAGACAGCAAGATAAAAACAGCATGCTGTCAGGGCCGCCTTTACACTGCCTTTACCAGAATGACGAACGCTGTTTTCTGAATCGCTTTCTCCATATACAAAAAAAGCATAGAACAGAAAAACAGGGATAAAACCAAGAGCTGTTTCAAGCGTGAACATCCCGGCTATAAAAAAAAGAATATGCAGTGCAAGCGCTGTTTTTTCCCTACGTTCGAGATAATTAATCCCGCTTATAAAAGAGAGATTCAGCAGCGTAAGCAGTAGCGGATAAGACAGATTTGGCGTAAAACCGGCTATGGCCGCCCCGGCAGGCTGAAGCATGAACAGCGCTGTGGCAAAAACAGAATTGAAAACAGACGCACCTGTTTTTTTCAACAGAAAATAAAAAGATACAGCCGCTGCCGTATGCAGCACTATGTTTTCAAGATGGTAAAGCCACAAGGCCGGACCGGCTGCCTTGGCGGCCAGCACCCACGGTAAAAGCGCAAGAGGCCGGTAAAACAATCCCTGTACACCACCACCGATAAGAAAAAAATCACTTCGGAAAAGCGATATAATGTCCAGCCCACGCAATTCCCTGTTTTTACCGAGTATAAGATACTCGTCATCAAGTCCTGTATAGTCAAAACCGAGGGCCGCGCAGAAAAACAGCAGTCCGGTTACTACAAATGCAGCCGGAATATATTTTTCATTGTGAAATATATCCGCAAGAAATGATTTTATTTTATTCATAATTAAATCTGAAAGACCTGTGCACGAACGCATGGCACAGGTCTTTGCATATTTAAGCTGAACCAGACCGATATCAGGCCATACGTTTTTTCACAGCCTCGGCCAGTCTTCTGATCCCCTCGTCAATCTCCTCAGGTGTTGCAAAGGAGAAATTAAGGCGCATGGTATTCTGCCCGCTACCGTCACAGTGGAAAGCCGAACCTATAACATAGGCTACATGATCCTTATTGACAGCATCCTCGAACATCTCGTCTGCGCTTATATTTTCCGGCAGTCTTACCCACAGGAAAAGCCCGCCCTCAGGTTTTGTCCATGTGACACCTTCAGGCATATATTTTTCAAGCGCTGCCAGCATAGCATCTTTCTTGATTTTGTAGCCTGAATTGACTTTTTTCAGGTGCTCGTCCATATATCCGCTTTCCAGAAATTCAACGGCTATAAGCTGACTCAGGCTTGATGTGCAGAGATCAAGAGACTGCTTGAGTATTTCCAGTTTGCGGATTATATCCGGATGTGCAAGTATTACACCAAGACGCAGGCCTGGGGCAAATATCTTGCTGAATGTGTACATTGAAATAATATTGTGTGTATCAAGTGTTTCCTGGTCTATGCGGTAAAGTGTGCGTGGTGATTCCCCTTCAAAACGTATCTGCCTGTAAGGAAGATCCTCGACAATAACCAGATCGTACTTTTTTGAAAGTTCAACCAGCTTAACTCTTTTTTCCTCTTTAAGTGTTATGCCACAGGGATTGTGAAAATCCGTAATAAGATACAGGAATTTGTAATGCTCGTCAAGTTTTTTAAGGGTAATAAGCTGTTTTTCAAGATCGTCTATGGAAATTCCGTCATCATCCATATTCACGCCTACAAATTCAGCGCCATAGGAACGGAAGACCTGCAGTGCACCCATATAACTGGGTTTTTCCACAAGAATAGGATCTGAGGCATCTATAAACAGACGTCCTATCATATCAAGGGACTGCTGCGATGCTGTAGTAATTATCAGGTTTTCCGGCTTTGCCTCAATATTTTCATATTTTTTCAGATATCTGACAAATGCCTTTTTCAATTCATCAAGTCCGGCAGTCGGGCCGTACTGCAGCGCGGTACTGCCATAACGGTCTATTACCTTAGCCGCTGCTTCACGTACAAAATCATATGGAAAACATTTAGGATCGGGAAGTCCGCCGGCAAATGAAATAATACCGGGCTTGTTTGTAATTTTAAGAAGTTCACGTATTACGGATGCTTTTGTGCGTCTGGGTGTTACTGCAAGGTGTTTAACCAGGTCGATCATTTTTGGGTTTCCTCCGTTTTTGAAAGAGGCCGTTTTTCACGGCCTCTATATACAATTTACTCAATTAAAGACAATGTTTCAAGCATTATATACTAAAACACAAAACTTATTCCGGCAAGAGCACGTGTTCCGGAAAGAATAAAACTATCCTTCTCGTTTGCATATCCTCTGGAAAAATCTGACATATTCGTTGCCGCATCATAAGAAACCTCTGTTACCAGGTGCATTGAATCTGTCACTTTCCATCTTGCGCCCAATGGTATGCGGAAAGACATTCCAAGAGCTATTTCATCTGTAGCCTTATTGGAAGAATCCTTTACATATGGAAGCTCCAGGTTCATAATACTCATACCGATTCCAAAGCCTGCGTATACATCGGCCACGGAACTTTTTATAAAGCGGAGCAGCAGATCCATATTCATTTCGTAAATAGACATTTTTGCATATTTTTCCGGCAGTTCATAACTATTCTGAATAACAAGATTTGTTTTAACCTTCTGGTTTTTTGTCTCGTATGAATGATACTGCAGACCAAAATCAAAACCTATCATATCGGCAAAAAAACCTCCACGAATGCCTATCGGTCCTGTTCCTTTCAGGTCCGCCCATTTAAGCTCGAATGATGAATAACTGCCGGTTATGGCTCCATTTGTAAAATCAGCAGCGTTTACATTATGCACGTCATTCTTGAATTCCATATTAAGTTCTGAATTGTTCATAAAACCCCAGAACAGATCAAGAAATCCATAATCCTCGCTTCTTTTTTTGAAATCCCGGCTGTAATCACTGGAAGGTCTGGAATAAGAATCAATAGGAGAAACCGTGTTCTCAGTTCTGCTATAGGAAGCACCGACGGTTCCGGAAGCCGGAGCAGGAGATGGCTCCGTAGTATAACCAGGCTCCGTCTGAGTTTCCCATTCGTTCGGAACCTCTTCCGAGACCGAGGCAATTGTCTTTTTGGCCGCAGTATTTATAAGTTTTGTCTTTATCAGAACAGATGTGTCACTTTTTCTGCTTAATTCGCCTGTAACAGCAAGCTGCGCGTTAAGTCGCTCCATCAGCTGCAGCGCAGAATTTTTTCCGGGATCACCGTTTTCTTTAACCCAGGTATCGGCAGAAACAAACTCACGTGCGGATACCACATCATAAAAAAGTTCCTGTACAAGTTTAATATTAAGTTTGTGCGCAGCATCTGCCCCAGCTGTTTCAGGCAGACCGTTTCCGGTTCTGAAAGGGACTATTACCACTTTCTGTCCTTTGAGTCCGTTACCTGCCTCAACCAGCCTGGACGCCAGATTCTCATAACTGCCTGAATAGGCGTATATAGGAAGCATAAACAGTAAGGATAGAGTGTATATAATCTTATTCATAAAATATCTCCTGCATATAATTTACTTTAATCAGAAATTATTTTCAAGTTGGAACAGCAGTAATTCTGTACAGACAATTTCATAAGACCATATCATAAATCATTAATAGGAACCACTATGATTCAGACGTCATTACAATATTAACAACGAAGCAATCCATATAATATTGCAGACCGGTATAATTTCATGAATGTCTACAAAAAAACAAGGCCGGATAAACCGGCCATGTTTTATTTTAAGTCATTAATTATCAGTCTGCTCCGCCTTCTTCTTTTATAACGTCAGTTTCCGGCTTTTCTTCTTCTGCAGCTTCGGCTTTCTTCTCCGCTTCAGCTCTCTTCTTTCTCAGTTCAAGATCTTCCCTGCGCTCTTTAATTTCTTTTTCAAGCCTGTCTATCTCAGCCTGTTCCTCCTCAGGGGTATGTCTTTCTCTCATTTTGCGCTCGAACTCTCTTCTGCGCTCGCGGACCTCATTTTCGAATCTGTCCAGTTCCTCCTGGGCTCTGTTTTTCAGTTCACCGGTTTTCTTTACGGCTTTTTCCCTGCCTTCATCTACCCATTCACCGATTCTTTCACGGGTTTCCTTTCCAGCAGCAGGCGCCATAAGCAGCGCTGCTATGCCTCCGATAATGGTTCCAACAAGAAATGTCCCTACTATTTCACCTGAAGAATTTTCTGCCATGTCAATGCCTCCTGAATTATATAAATCTGTTTTATTAGTTTACCCGTTCTTACCGTCTTTGTCAACAGAAGAGGCAGAAAAACGGCGCTGAACTACAGACATAATCCATGAAAGGCCAAATGTAAGCGCCGTTCCTATCACGATTATCCAGCTCCAGCCTATTTTAGCTATTCCTTTTTCCGAAAGATAAAGAATAACAGCTGCGGCAAATGCGCTTGTCATCATTGACACCACATTGATTTTATTGCCATGGCATTTTGTTACAAGTCCAAAAAGGAACACGCCAAGAAGTGAACCGGCTGTAACACCGTTTATCTTGAATGCCAGCCAGAACATACGTCCGGACCCGGAAGCACATAGCCAGGCTATGAAAGCCAGAAGCAGACCGAAAACAAGCACACTTATACGCGACATCATAAGATAATGTTTCTCAGTTCCATTCTTTCGTATAAGCGGACGGTAAATATCTGTTATGAAAGATGAGGAAAGCGAACTAAGTGGGGAATCTATACTGGCCAGCACTATTGCCGAAAGCACAAGTCCCTTCAGACCGGCAGGAAGAACGGTAATTGTAAAATGCGAAAGTATTTTATCCGCATTTTCCGGCTGTGGCAGTCCCGGATTCTGCTGATAGAATACATAAAGCAGCGTCCCCACTATCAGATAAAGTGCTGTAAGCGGTACACTTGCAGCTATTGTAAGAATAAGCGTTTTCTGGCTTTCCCTGCGTGTCTCAAGGGTGAGCAGACGCTGCATCATCTCCTGGTCCGTGCCAAATGACGCCATGGAGCCGAATACACCATTCAGTATTGCACTCCAGAAAACATTTGGATTAGCCGGATCCCATGCAAAATTGAATATGGAAAGTTTTCCTGCCTCATGGGCTATATTATATGCTCCGCTGAAACCGCCATTTATATGACACAGCAGATATACTGCAACTCCGAGACCTGCGGCATAAAACATTATCGTCTCAAAAGCACCGGTCCAGAGTACTGCCCTTATTCCGCCAAAGCCTATGAAAAGAATAGCAGCAACCGTAAATCCCATAAGAGTTGCCGGAAGAGACCAGCCCATTATCACGGCTACTGCAAGGGCGGCGGCGTAAAGCCTTACTCCGGACGCGAAAAGTCTTGTTATAAAAAAGAATACGGAACCGCAGTACTGCGTTTCCACTCCGAAACGGTGTTTAAGAAATTCATAAATTGTCGTACAGCTGAATTTATAAAAGGCAGGAATGAAAAGAAATGCTATTATGACACGCGCCAGCGCAGAACCTATAAAAAACTGCATATACTGCAGATTTTCAGTGAATCCCACAGGTGGTATTCCCACTATGGTCATTGCGCTTATTTCAGTAGCGACAAATGATAATGTTCCAACCCATACCGGCGTTTTGCGCTTGCCAAGAAAATAATCATGTGTATCTTCCTCGTCCCTGCCTTTATACCAGGCCACAAAGGCCAGGAAAAGCAGAGACAGTACAAGCAGGCCGTAATCCCAGAATCCAAGACCGGTTATCTTTTCAAAAACAGCTGTTTCTTCCATAAAATTTCCACTTGTTTTATTTTTTCAGGCTGAACAGTTAAAAATCATCAACTGGCAGCACTCCTTCAGCCTTTCCTCTGCCAGCAGCAGCTGCTGCTGCCGCATGCAGAAATTCCGGCAGTCTGCCATATGTACAGAAAGCATTGACAGGTTCAGGCACAATTCCTTTCAGGGCGAAAGGGCTGCCGAATGAAAAAACAAAAGCCTTCCTGTCCTCCAATATAACCTTTTCCAGTACTGATTTCTGTTCCGGAGAAAGGTTTATCCTGCCACTATATGCCTGCGGTCCCGAGAATATTCCCGCCACAATACGCAGTCCGCATCCCTGATGATACGGCCTTACCGGAATGCCGTTTGCCTCAAGCGCATCTGTAAATAGTTTTCCCTCACGCTCTTCCCAACTACGGCATGGCTCAAAATATGCCACAGGAACACCCTGTGGCAGAATATCTCTGCCACATATGACAGTAACAGATTTTTCCGCAAGCCGGAGATTATATGTTACGGCACCTTCATATTCCTTTTCTCCGGCAGCCGCGCGCTGAAGCACAGTGGCTCTGTACGCCAGTTTCTTCTGTCTTTCAATAGCCTCTTTTATCCTGTTTTTGCTTATTTCTCCATTTTCAACAGCTTTTTCAAGCGCCTGAATCAGCGAATACGGATTTTCCGGGTACAGAAGGATATCTGCCCCGGCCTTAAGCGCCAGTACGCCGGGTTCTCCCCATGCTGAAAGTGCTTTCATATTAAGCGCATCAGTAATAACAGCTTCATCGAATTTCATTTCCCCGCGTAGCAGGTCTGTAATTATTTTTCTGGAAAGCGATGCCGGAAATTCATCATCAAAAGCCTTTACAAGCAGATGTCCCACCATTACTGCATCCGTACGCTTCAGCAGACGATGGAAAGGCAGCATATCTGTTCCACGGATAATTTCACTGCTTTCATTTATTTCAGGCATGGCAAGATGAGAATCCGTTACAGTACGTCCATGGCCTGGAAAATGCTTAACTGATGAAAGCGCACCACCAGCCATAAGTCCATCACAGAATGCTCCGGCAAGCGCGGAAACCTTATCCGCGTCAGAACCAAAAGAACGCAGGCTTACTATGGGATTATCTGCATTTACTGCCAGATCCAGAACTGGCGCAAAAACCCAATCCACACCTATGGAAACAGCTTCACGGCCAGTTATAAAACCTTTTTCAAAAGCGGCTTCCTCAGAATCAGCTGCTCCCAGAGCCATATTCGATGGCAGTTCCGTCATTCCACGCACACGCCTTCCGGCTCCTTCTTCATAATCAGCCGCTATGAGCAGTGGCCGGCCAGCGGCTTTTTTTAATGTATGCGCCGTACTCTGTACTTCCTCCGCTGTTCCTCCATAAAAACAGAATCCGCCTGCTCCGGCTTCCACAAGCGCTAACCCCTCTTCTATTTCAGTTTTTCCAAAACGGAATTCAGGATAAACAAGCCCAGCCAGATCCTTTCTGTTCATTTCTTATCTTCTTTTTCCTTTTTTTTGATCTCGTTCCAGAGTTTAAGTACTGCTTCCGGATTTTCCGCTGTTTTCTCTCCAAAGACATGGGGATGGCGGCGGACCATTTTGGAATTTATACCCCGAATGACATCAGCCATTGTGAAATGCCCTTCCAGTCTCGCTATTTCACAATGGAAAGCTATCTGCAGAAGACAGTCTCCCAATTCTTCTTTAAGGTTCTCCCAGTCCTGCTTTATCACTGCCTGCGCCACTTCCTCCGTTTCCTCGCGCATATATTTTATTAACGTTTCATGAGTCTGTTTTCTGTCCCACGGACATCCCTGCGGCGAAAGCAGTATCTTCATTATCTCCTCAAGCGCCGGAAGATCACTGCGTGCAGCAAGTTCACTCCCTTTTGCTGCAGGACTGTCTGCTGCACTGATACGGCAGTCTTTTGTACTGCCCGAATCTTCTGGATCAACTGTTTTTTTCTCTCTATGGGAATCTTCTTTCATATAAAAAAGTATATAATTTTATATCTTGTTTATCTATATTGTGAAAAAATGTTAATATAATGTTTATGCGCGCGACAGGGCGCGGCCCGGATATGCATGTGTGGGACCGCAGTATATGTTGCCGCTGAAGAGACTATATGGAAATGCAGGAAAAAGAAGAACACAATATTCTTGAATACAAGATACTGGACAGAGGATTTGTAAAACTTGTTGACTTCATGGGAGGCGACCGCCGGGCTGTGGATTCTGCCCGTGTTTCCTTCGGGGGTGAGTCAAAAGGTGAGGAGCGTGACAGAAAACTGATAAAATATCTGCTCCGCAACGGTCATTTAAGTCCATTTGAACATACTGTTTTCCAGTTTCACATAAAATGTCCAATTTTCGTGGCAAGACAATGGATGCGTCACCGCATAGCCTCATATAATGAGATTTCAGCCAGATACACGGAAGTCAGGGAAGAATTCTATATTCCGGAAAAATTCCGTGTGCAGGATACAGTAAACCGGCAGGGTTCCACCGAAGCAAAAGGAGAACTGGACCAGCAGAAGCTGCTGAAAATTTATACAGACAGCCTTGAGGCATCTTATTCTGCATATAAAAAACTGCTTGAAGCCGGAGTGGCAAGGGAAATGGCACGTGCCGTTCTGCCTGTATCGCAGTATACGCAGTTTCACTGGACTATAAATGCGCGCAGTCTGCTGAATTACATAAACCTGCGTACCGATGACCATGCGCAGTATGAAATACGCTGTTATGCCAATGCAATTAAAGAGATTTTCCGCCTGAAGATGCCGTGGACTGCCACAGCATTAAGCGAACTAACCGAGGAAAAGAAATAATATGACAAAACTTTCCGCTTTCTTTCTGTTTATTCTCATTTCATTTATTCCCGCAGAAGTAAAGGCACAGGATACGGACCGTCCATGGATTTACAAGGATATGAGCAATCAGCTTGAGATAAAAAACAGTGACGCTGAAATACGCGGTGGTGATCTTGTGCTGCTTTCAAAAATATCTGCCATAAGTACAACACAGAATGCTTATGATGTATACGCTCCTTTCGACGGGCGTATTGAAGAAATACATGTAGAACTGTTTGACACTGTAGACACTGACACAAAACTTGCCACTGAATTCACTACGGAACTCGCAGCAATGGTTGACGCCACACCGGAAAACAGCAAGAACCAGACCCGCCGCCGCTGGCAGGATATATTCAAGCCATACTACATAAAGCCGGAGGAGAAGGGAATAATAACAAAGATACATGTAACTCCTAACACACAGGTTTACGCCGGTGACCGTCTGTTCACTGTTTCAAGAAAAGTACTTATGATAGGCCGGAACACTGAACCTATTTATAATCCTCTTCTCACGGGAATGACTGCACAGCTTGAACATTTCCGCACAGGAGATATGTTCGATGCAAAACTCGCGCGTTATATTCCCATAAAAGACAAACCTTATTTTTACCGGCTGTGGCTTGAGGTACTGGACATAAAAAAAGGTCTTGCCATAGGAGAACAGTTTGATGGAAACCTTATTGTTGCCAAGAGTATAGGAACAAGGGTTGTAAAACGCAAAAACCTGCTCAGACATAATGGGAAAAAATATGTAATAATGGAAGTTGAAACAGGGCTTGAGACTGAAGATGAAATAGAACTTATACGCCCTATTACAAGAGTGCTGAACTGGGAATATATAACAGGTGGGGAACCGTTACCGCAGCAGTCTGAGGAAAAAGGCAAAGTAAAAAAAGAAGATAACAGATCTACTCAGGGAACATCTGTAAAAAAAGCCATTGAACCTTCCGGAACCCCCACTGTTATTATGGGCAGTGGCCAGAAAACGGGAACCGCAAAAAAGAAAAATACCGCCAGGAAGAAAAATGCTGTAAAGAAACCCAATACCGCAAAAAAGAAAAATACAGGTAAAAACGCAAAAAAAGCCAGAACAGCAAAAGGCGCAGCCGGAAAGAAAGCAGTTGCGGCACCAGCCGTAAAAACACCTGCCACAGCTGACAGCATATCATTTGTAGGCGTTGATGGCAGCACAGCGGACCAGGTTGTACAGGAAACCTCTGCTCCAGAAAGAACCCCTGAGGCAAAAGCCCAGGCCGGACTCGGCGATACTGACGGCAGCGGAGTCCCCGGAACAGCAGCACCGGCGCAACAGGAACAGACATCTCCAGCTGCGGCATCACCTACAGGGGCCAAGCCCATGGATGTTAAAGTTGATGGTGAATCTGACACAAAAGTGTTCACTTCCCCCAATGACGCAGTATCAAATGATTTTCTGGAGGGAGAGGACTGATGGCGGAACGTCAGCAGATTTTCTCATCGTTCATATTTTACAGACTGCATGACGGATTCCGTCGTCTGTCACCGAATGAACAGATGACGGCCAAGCAGGATTTCGAAAATATAATATCAGCACATCAGGAGCGGGTTTTCCTGCGCACCTATATGACAGCCGGACTTTCCTCTGAATCAGACTTAATGATATGGAGAATGTCCATAAGAATCAGCCGTCTGCAGGAATTATCTGCTTCTGCTCTTAAAACCGGTTTAGGCACATGGCTTCTGCCTGTAGAAGAATATCTTGGTATTCTTTCATTCGAAACTTCAGGCCCAATTGGGAATGCAGAGCAGGAAGCTAATTTCATATTCGGACGCTTTCCATACATGATGCTTGACCCGGTGAAAAAAAATGATGACTGGTATCTGCTTAAGGAAAACGAGAAAGCCGGGCTTCTGCTTGAAAGAAATAAAATACTTAAAAAATACAGAAATGTTACTGAAAACATTTTCTCCTCATATGGACTGGACAGACAGGATTTCATAATCCAGCGTGAGGCGGAGGCGGCCTCTGATCTTGAAGCAGTAACCAGCGAGCTACGGCTGCTGAAAAACAAGGAACACACAGTTTCAGACAGTCATTCGCTTTTCTGTATAGGACGTGATCTTACGGAAATTTTAGATTATCTGGCTTAACAGGCAGAAAAACACAACAGGAGGAACATATGAAAGTAATGGGTGTGATCATGGCAGGCGGAAAAGGGGAACGCCTTTATCCTTTAACAAAAGAACGCTCCAAACCGGCTGTACCATTCGGTGGAAAGTACCGCATAATAGATTTTGTGCTTTCCAATTTCATAAACTCTGGCATATATTCGACTTATGTTCTGGTACAGTATATGTCACAGTCACTTATTGAATATCTGCATTCCACATGGAATCTGGGCGGCATGACACGCGAACATTTCATAACCGTGGTTCCCCCGCAGATGAGACTCGGTGAAATGTGGTACCGTGGCACCGCTGATTCAGTAAAGCAGAATCTCAACCTTATAAGCGATTACAAACCGGATCTTGTAGCAATTTTCGGTGCAGACCATATTTACAGAATGGATATAAAACAGATGATAGATGCGCACCTGGCCAGCAAGGCAGATGTTACGGTAGCAGCATTACGTGTTCCGCTGAAAGAAGGTTCACGTTTCGGAACAATGGTAATAAACAATGACAATGTTATAACCGCGTTCGAGGAAAAGCCTAAAAATCCAAAGCCAATGCCGAATGATCCGGACTCGGTTCTGGCCTCAATGGGCAACTATATTTTCAATTATGAAACCCTGGTCAAGGTACTTCACGGAGGAAACGAGAACGGTGCGCTGGATTTCGGAAAGAACATACTTCCGAATATTCTGAAACAGTACAAGGTTTGTGCGTACAATTTCTCAGATCAGAAACTGCCTGGAGCCAAAGAGTACGAGGAACAGAATTACTGGCGCGATGTTGGAACAATAAAAGCCTTCTGGCAGACTCATATGGACCTTTTAGGCGCAAAACCCAGACTTGACCTCAATAACAAATTATGGCCCATACAGAATTCCCGTCACAATTCGGCCCCTTCCAAAATTATCGAATCCAATCTTCAGGACTGCATGATCTCTGACGGCTGCGTAATAAAACAGTCATCACTCAGACGCTGCATACTCGGCAATGATGTTATAGTGCATGAACACTGCCAGCTTGAAGACTGCATAATAATGGATGCATGCGAAATCAAAGCCGGAACAAGAATGAAAAAAGTAATAATGGACCGCTTCAATACAATAGAGGAAAAATCCGTTATAGGCTACAACCGGGATGAAGACGCACAGCATTTCTATATTGACCCTGACGGAATAGTTGTAATGCCGCGTGGCATATCAAAATGGCAGTAAATATTTTCTTTACAGGAAAAATTCCAGCAGAGGCAGCTGAAAGTCTGCCCCTGCTGGAAGAAGCTGCGGAAACAGCGCTTGGAGCGGAATTCCGTAAAGGCACGGTCAACATCATCTATACCGGCGACAAGGGAATAAGAAAAATAAACAGGGAGTTTCTTAACCGGGACCGTGTGACAGATGTTATAGCCTTCAATTATCCGCCTGTCCCGGTAAAGGACAAGAGCATTGTCATGGGAGAAATATATGTATGCCTGCCGCAGGCTAAAAGACAAGCCAGGGCAATGGGACATTCCTGGCTTACGGAAATACTCACACTTACTGTTCACGGTTCACTTCACCTTGCCGGAATGGATGATTCAACTCAGGAACTTCGTGACGGAATGAACCGCAAAACCACAAGAATCATAAAGAAAATAGCTCCCGGTAATATACCAAACTGGTAAACTGTCTGTTATCCGGCAGAATAACGAATAAAAAATGCCACCAGTTATTCAGGAACGGTTATTCCCTTATATCTGATAATAACCCTGCGGAAAGCGGATTTATTATTCAGTTTATTATATGAATACGCAGCACATACTGCCGCAGACTCTCCAACCGCATCCGGCTCAAGTTCCTCTGCCTGCTCAAAACATTTCACGGCTTTTATATATTCCCCACCCTTGGCATATTTGCAGGAAAGATCCGCATATCCGGCAGCCTCTGCAAAAATCTGATTGCACGGCGTTGGAAGAAATACAATAATAATGAAAGGCAGTGAACACAGCATGGCCGGAAGGATTTTCCCGGCATCAGCCACAAGTTTTATATAAAATCTGTTCAGGGTATATGCTGCAGCCGGAATGAGCAGTACAGCCGCAGGAATACGGTAACGGTCCGTAATTATAAACGGCATAAGCGAAAGCATATAAGGCCAGAAAAGCACAGGAAGAATACCGCCGCGCCGGCGTTTTACGGCAAGAAACATTCCAATCACACCAAGTGAAGCAATAATGGCATATCCGGCAAGCGGGCCGGTTAAAACAGTTGGGAAATGTCTTCTTATAAAAGAAATATCATAATTATCCGGAATTTCATAGGCATTCCAGAAAAGATAGAATTTGCCCATTGTAAGCCAGAAAAATCTTTTGGGATTTTCCCTTATATATTTCAGTCCCTCCCGGAACCAGAATGAGGAAACCTCAGAGGGCCTGAGTTTTCTGCCTGTTTCAGCTTCGGCTATTTCATATATCTGTTTCTGCTCCTGCAACGGTGCAGAGGTTATCCACGGCGGATATGTTGTCGTGCCATCAGCATAAGGATTCGCCCCGAGATAAAACACAAATCCTCCTGCATAATTGAATATAACAAAATCATGCGAGGCAGCATAGTTATGAATAACGGAAGGGATAATAAACAGAAGCATTCCCAAAAAAGCAGGGAGTATTTTGCGCCTGACAATAACCGCAGTTTTTTCATTTTTTTCTGTAATTCCTGTATGTGGATGGAACAGAATCCACAGAGTAGCAAAAACAAAAAGCACTGACATATTCGGGCGCGACAACGCCGCCGCTCCAAGCACCGCTCCCCAGGCATATGAATAACAGGATTTATCAGTGCGCTCCGATTTCATAAACAGCAGCAGGAACAGAGTAACGCAGAAAACAACAAGTGTTTCCTTCAGAAGCAGGCCTGTATTGAAAATAAAAGGTATGTAAAACGCCGCTGCGATTCCGCACATAATGGCAGTACGCCTGTTGAACATCATGCGTGTGGCTTTCATAAGAAAAAGACATGAGAATGCATCCATTAAGGCCTGTATTATGTAAACAGGCCAGAAATGATGTCCGAGGATTTTGTAAACAGCCGACAGGAGATAAGGATAAAGCGGTGACTGATAAAAAGCCGTTTCTCCTGTGATTCTGCCGGCTGCTATATCCAATGCCCACACATCATGCACATATGCGTCAGCATTTAAATTAGAGAAATATGGTGTTCCTGACCATTGAAAGACAAAAATAAGCCGTATAATAAGCGCGGCAGCAAAGATAATATTCTCCAGGCCGGCACGGCGCACGATAACAGATATGATATTTTGTGTTTTCAGAAATATTTTAAAGAAAAACGCTGACATGTCTATTAGATATTAGCAAATATATCAGTAGTGGGACAGTTTGGTATAATTTTAATAAATGAAGAAGCTTCTCCTTACAAAAAAAATACATACAATGACAGTCTGGAACAGGATTACATCTTTTATCAGGGATAAAAATCTCTTTCCGGAAAAAGCCGCGCTGCTTCTTGCGGTTTCCGGAGGTCCTGACTCGGTAATGCTTCTTGATTATTTCGCCAGGAATGCGAAAAAAAGAAAACTACGGCTCGTTATTGCACATGTAAACCATAATCTGCGTGGAAAGGCCTCTGATGCCGATGCCCGTTTTACGGAACGTCTTGGAAAAGCGTACGGCATTGAAACAGAAATACTTTCCGCAAATGTAAAAGAAATTGCAGAAAAAGAAGGCGGCGGGATTGAAAGTGCCGCAAGAAAGGCGCGCTATGCTCTTCTGCTTAAGACAGCGCTTGAAAAAAAATGCGCATTTATTGTCACGGCACATCATTCAGATGACAATGCCGAAACAATTCTTCTCAATATGCTGCGCGGAACTGACCCAAAGGGACTTGCAGGTATTCCTGTATCGCGTACACTTTACCGTTCAGGACGGAAAACGGTCAGGCTGATACGGCCACTGCTGTCGGTTTCAAGAAAGGAAATAGAACAGTATCTTATCCTTAACGGACTTAAATCCAGAAAAGATCATACAAATGATGATGACCGTTATACACGTAACTGGATAAGAACAAGGCTGCTTCCAATCCTTGAGAAAAAGCAGCCCCGCATAAGAGAACATCTTGTAATGCTGTCAGAAGGAATGACAGAACTTTTCAAATAATATCACATCATTTTCATGGCCCATATGCTGCAGGCAATCCAGTAAATCAATGATATCCACAGAAGGCTGTGCAGTATTATCCCAGGTACAAGCATGGCGGCAAAAGCCCTGCCGGCAGACACATTTATGTAGGCACGGCGTATTAATTTTATACGAAGGATAAAAACCCATACAGCAAGTACTGTTATCACGCAGGCACCAGCCGTTGCGGAAAAATTATCAATAATCCCGGCAGCAATGGCAAATGTATATATAAAGCTTGAACAGCCGAAAATATAGAACATTGAGGCAGCACTGCCTTTTTTCCCGGAGATATTCAGAAAAAAATGAGCCAGCCCGGCATTCATGGCTTCTGTAAGCAATGTTATAATCACAAAAAGTATGAAAGCCGTCAGCCCGGGAAAAACCGAGGAAGACATGCGCAGATATGCGAACAGGCCGAGACAGCCCGCAAGATACCCAAGAAGTCCGGGACGACGCAGTTCCTCAGCGGCGGATTCAGCTGAAAGCAGTTCCGGGCTGCGGTAGTATTTGATAATGGAATCAGCGAGAGTCACGGTTCCTCCTTATTTCATATAAAGGCGGTATTCCAGTTTCGGGCTTCCCTCGAGAGCTTCAGAAAGAATCCTGCTTCCACCGAATCTGGAATCCATCATGGAAAAGAAACTGTCAAAAGAACCTGAACCGCCGGATGTGATAGTCGGATTTTTTCCAAGCCCGGCAAGCACGCCTGCGCGGTCAATAGCATCCTGATAATTACCCAGTGTATCCACAAGACCGTTGGCCTTGGCCTGACGGCCCGTGAAAATACGTCCATCGGCAAGTTTACGGGCTTTTTCCTTGTCCATTTTGCGGCCTTCCGCAACAGCAGTAAGGAACTGATCATATGTATCATTTATCATTTCCTGAAGCAGCTGCCTTTCTTCCTCACTCATTTCGCGGGACGGAGACCCTATATCCTTGAATTTACCGGATTTGACAACCTCGGATTTAAGGCCTATTTTCTTCATGAGTTCGCCATAATTCATACCGTCCATTATGACACCTATAGAGCCGGTAAGTGTTCCGGGATAGGCAAAAATCTCATCACATGCCACAGCAACATAATATCCGCCACTTGCGGAAACATCTCCGAATGTGGCAATTACTTTCTTTTTCTCCTCTTTGCGCACATACATAACGGCATCATATATCTCCTGCACTGCAGCAACTGTTCCGCCAGGAGTATTAATATCAAGAACTATGGCCTTTACATTTTTTTTCTTTCCCAT
>CACZRG010000063.1 GCA_902783485.1 uncultured Elusimicrobium sp. | reverse complement strand
TCTTCCCGGCTTCTATGCACTTCAGAAGCCATGCTATATTAAGCGCAAGAGTCCGCATGGTCTGCATACCTTCCTCATCTTTGCGCACATCTTCCGGACCTGAGCCGTGAACCATGTTCCAGTACTGTGAACCAGCTATATACATATTGCTTATGCTGAAATATTTGTTAAGACGGTCAAAAGATGCAGTGGCACCTCCGCGTCTGCATGACACAACAGCTGCGCCTGTTTTGCCTGCCATTCTGCGTGAGGAGGATACAAAAAGACGGTCGCAGAAAGCGCATATCTGGCCTGAAGGACCGGAATAATATACTGGCGAACCAAGTATAATGCCGTCAAATTCGTCCAGCCGGGCGCTTATTTCGTTTACACCATCGTCATAAACACATTTTCCTGTCTTGCGGCAGGCCATACAGGCTGTGCAGCCGGGAACAGGTTTGTTGCCTATATGGAATATTTCCGCTTCTATGTCCTGTTTTTTCAGTGTTTCTGCTATTTCACTAAGAGCGGTAAAAGTGCAGCCTTCACTGTGCGGGCTGCCGTTTATAAGTAAAACCTTCATGTTTTCTCCTTGTATGCATTATTTTGTTTTGAACTGCTGTATTATAAAGTATAACTGCTGTACTTAAATTCTGGTGCGCCGTAATACGGGGTTCATGTTCCGGTGGTATATCTGTTATTCGTATATCCGGTTGATCCAGTCTGTGATTTTGTTGTTTACAGCCTCATCGTATTCCGGGCCTACATTGTTGAATTTTTCATATATGCCGGTTTCCGCGTTTCTGGCGTTAGCCGTAAAATCCTCAGCGAAGGTGCCGGCATTGCTGCCCTGCGTGGAGAATGGAATAACCTTTCTGCCTTTGAAATCCGCCTTTTCAAGAAATGCGTACAGTGGTGTCGCCATTGTGTACCACCATACAGGCGCACCTACGAATATTGTGTCATATCCGCTGAAATCCGGCATATCTCCTTTTAACGCCGGGTAGTTTCTGTTTTTGAGATCTTTCCTTACACCTGTATACAAAGAGGGGGAGGATTTCAGTTCTTCCAGTGTTTCTATTCTGTAAACATCGGCTTTTGTAATAGCTGCTATACGTTCAGCTATATCCTTTGTTTTACCGGTCATTGAATAATATATAACAAGGGTTTTTCCGGGTTTCGCAGTATAAACAGTTTTCTGTGTGAACCTGCCAAGCTCTTTTTTGTTCCGCAGTACCACTCTTATATTATGTACAAGCGCACATATTCCGCCTGTAACCACTAAAACAAGTATTACTGATAGTATTTTCTTTATCATGATTTTATTTTACCTGTCTTCCATGGTCAAAGGCAAACAGGTATCTGCTTTTCTGCACAAAATAATGTTTCATAATGTTTTGTGCCAGACTGCAGTAAATTGTAATCTATATATATATGGATATCCGTTTTTCCATTCCATTTAACGGTGATAATACACTTGCTGAGGAGGCTGCCGCTTCCGGCAAAGCAGCGGAAATCTATTTTGCTGTTCCGGAAGCAGGTTCCGGCGCTACGCAGCATTTTGGCATACCGGACGCGGCAGATATAAAAGAGGAGGCCTGAAAACTTGCCTCCCTTCTTATTATGTGCCGCCACAAAAAAATAAAGACAAATATGCTTTGCAATGCACCGTCTTTATACGGAAAGACAGATAAAATCCGGGAAAACATACGGATTATGAAACCGGATGCCGTAACTGTTGCAGATCCGCTTTATATTGATTTTTTCCGCAGGAATTTTCCTGATGTTGAACTGCAGGCATCCGTTATAATGAACATAGATTCGGCAGAAAAGGCAAGGCAGGCTTTCCGCGCCGGGGTTAAGGTAATAGCCCCTGCTGCCGAAGTAAACCGGAATATTGATGTTCTGCGTAATATCGCAGCAGTAAGGGATTCTTTCGCCGGTGCACAGATAAAACTGATGACTAATTACTACTGCGGATATGACTGCCTTTACAGAACCGCTCATTATGCTGGCCGGCAGAACGGATGTTTCCCTGAAGGCAGGGACTGTTATTTTCAGCAGGGTTCTCCGTCGGAAGTGCTCAAGCGTCCTTTCATAAGACCGGAGGATCTTCATTTTTATGCGGACAGCGGTCTTGCAGATATATTCAAACTTATAGCGCGGTATCAGCCTTCGGAGCAGCTGCGTAAAATATACTCGGCGTATTTTGCAGGCCGTTATGACGGAAATATTTTTGATATCATAGGCGGAGGCAGGGCCAATTACGGGCATGGGGAGAATAATTTTCTGCACAACTCCGCTATACCGGATGAATTTGTATCTAAAGTAACATCATGCGGCAAAGACTGCGGAAAATGCGGCTGGTGTGCAGCTGTTTATGCAGAAGCGCTTGAATGAAATACCATAAAACAGATATGGACCGGTACCGTGGCAGGAGATTTTTCTGAATATACTGCAGTGCCGTGGAAATACCCTGTCATAATATATATATATTTATGTAAAATAATAGTATGCCGATAATACTGCATACTGCCGATCTTCATCTTAAACGCGCCGGAGAGGACCACGCATACAGCCTTTCCGTGCTTAAAGAAATAATATCCGTGGCTAATGTGCGTCTGGCGACGCATTTTCTTATATGCGGGGATATGTATGACTCTTTTGCGGATTTTTCAGATAATATGCTAAGAGAAGAGGTAAAAGCAGCCTTTGACAGCCTTAATCCGGACTGCAGTGTCATTTACATTACAGGAAATCATGAACTTTCCGGCATGGGCGGGCGTGAGCGGCTTTCGGCATATAATACCGGCAGGATAAAATTCATTTCTGATAAAATGGAAGCCTTTACAGACGGTGGAATTGAGTTTTACACTGTGCCTTTCCGTGATAATTACATGCCACTTATATCAGCGTATTTCGCAACTAAGAAAAAATTCAGGATACTGATGATGCATGGCACGGATTCCACCGTTTATACCGGCCCGGATACGGAAAAGGAAGAAGGCACCGGCAGTGCGCAGATACCGGATATTCTGCTTTCACGCGTTCAGGCAGATTATGCGGCTTTAGGGCATATACACGAGGCCCGCGAATCAGTAAGGGGAAATTCCATAGCGGCATACTGTGGCAGTCCACGCGTATGGAGAAAAGGGGAAAAAGGGCCACGCAAAGTAATACTTTTTGAGGTAAATGATAACAGGCCTGGGCCACGTGAGGAGATAATAATAAAATCTGCCGGTCAGTACCGGGAGATGCAGATTCCGGTAAATCTGGACGGTAATTTCTCCGCGGATATAAAATCAATGCTTATGAAGGCGGCGGAAGAATCTCCGCATGACTGGTTTGAACTTGTGTTCAGGGGTGTGGCAGAGGATTCAGGTTATTTTGAGGCTGGAAAAGCAGAACTTCATTCTGCACTTTCCGGCAGAATACGAAGATGTACGCTGAACAGTCTTGCAGTGAAAACCATGTCTGCGCTTTCCGATAATCCTGCAGCAAGGGTTTTCCTGGAAGCTATGGAGGCAAGAAAACCTGCAGCGGACAGTCCGGAAATGGAAGTGTGGCTCCAGGCCCGCATGATAGGACTTGAGGCTATAAACAGCGGTTTGAAATAATGTTATTCCCAGAGGTGCTGCTGAATAAAAGGTGTGTTTTTTGCAGGTTAAGTAGAAAATATCTCTGGCACAGATTTAAAGGTACTTTAAGGACAAGGAAGGAAAGATGCATAAACTTACCATAAGAAAATACGGAAGATTTTCAGAAAGGGTGTTTGAACTGTCTCCGGTAACAGTTTTTTTCGGAGGCAATGAATCTGGAAAAACCACAATTTTTGATGCTCTGTCTGAGCAGCTGTGCAGAACTGCGCCGAAGAATACGGCACTGTGGCGCCGTCTCAGTGCCCGTTACGGCGAACCGTCTACGCGTATTGCGGAAGCTGATGTGAACATTCCTTACGACAGTTACGAGGAATTTCTTTCTCTTTTTTCCGTACGTTCATCTGATATGAGTATTGACGCTGGTAAGGACGCGTGGACAGCAGCCGCTGGCAGAAACCTGTTTTTCCAGGGGCTGGATATATCGAAAATGTCCGAAAATCTTATGAAGACTGCGGAACCGCATCCGCTTAGCAGGGATTCAAAGAATTTCAACGCGCTTGAGGCGGAGCTTCAGGAGGCGGAAGCAGAACTGGCGGTTAAACTGGAGC
>CACZRG010000062.1 GCA_902783485.1 uncultured Elusimicrobium sp. | reverse complement strand
TTTTAGAAAAATATTTTAAAGATAAAAAATATCTTATTTGCAAGAATGTAAGTGTTCAAAGTAACGAAAAAACCGGTTATTGGGGGGCTAAATTTGTGCTACAAGTATTAGGTGAAAAATATTTGATTCAGCCCTCATCAGGTTTCCATCAGACTAATGCTTCGCGTATTCCTTTTTGTAAAGCTGACGAGAGTAAAATATCAAACAATGACATAATTGATTATTTAACAAATCAAGGATTTGGGTTGGAAGGAAATTACTATGTAAAAAATACCCAAATAGATTTTAAAGAAGTAATAGAGAGCATTGAATCTCTTCTTGCTGCTTTAGAAAAACTTAATCAATCAGCACAAAAGAGTTGATATTATTTGCTTTGCGAAATTTTTAGGAATGTAAAAGAGGTTTATTATGCCATTTTCTAAAAAGGATGTTGAACGACTGGAAAAACATTATAAAGAATTGTGCGAAAAGTTTAAAGAAGGATACGTAAAATTTTTCCCTCAGGTTGGTGAACATTATTTTAATGGAAATCATAAAAAGATAATGGTTGTAGGCAAGGCTTGTAATGGCTGGGTAGAGGTTGGCAATGAAGCACTGTTTAAAGCAGATGGCACTGGCATTGTAAACCGCCCAGACCAAATGGAATGGGTAAAAAAAGCTTGGTCAAGAAAGAAAGGCAAATATTCAACAAGTCATTCTGCATTTTGGACGTTTTCAAGAAAAGTTGTGAGCACTTTGCTAGCACATGATCTAAAACTAGATAATGATTTAGATTATTTTGATTATATAGCCTGGCGCAATTTATATAAATTTTCTCCTTGTCAAGGTGGAAATCCTGATCAAGAAGATTGTGATAAGCAAGTAGGAATATGTACAGATATTTTCAAGGCTGAACTTGAAATTCTAAAGCCTGATTTTGTTTTCTTTTTTACTTCTGGATTGGAATTTTCACCTGTTTGGCTAAGCAAGGTATTTGATATTAAACGTAAACCTTTTCAGAATACAACAAAGACATATAAAATAATCAGTTATAGTGCAAAAATAGAGGATAATCACACAGCTATTTTTATACACGCACAGCATCCGCAAGGAAAACCAAGTGGTTATTTTGACGCAATAAATGACGCAATAAATAAGGTTATATTGGATTGGAAGAACTAAATAGTTTGGGTTATGCCTTATCCTCAATAATCCTTGCCGTTCAGCAACAGGCAAGTATAAAGAATCCCCGCAATTGCTAATTCATCATTGATAGTTGCTCATTGCAAAGGCTGAAAATTTTTTCAGCCTTTACTTTTCCCCTAATACGGTATTCTGAAATAGTCCAGTATTTTTTTGAAATTGTCCTGTGCGGCAAGACAGGTGTCGCGCAGATAGCCTTTTTCCCTTGGCCAATGGGCAAGCCCTCGGTAATAAAACAGTTTCAGTTCTTCCGTTATAATGAAAGGCACAATCCCGCAGCGCAGGCATTCCTTGAATAGGATCAGCCGCCCTATCCTGCCGTTGCCGTCCTGGAACGGATGTATACGCTCAAAACGCCAGTGAAAATCCAGCAGCTCGCCCAAATTTTTTTCCTTGCTGTAGTTGTATGTTTTCAAAAGACGGCTCATTTCACTGCTTACATCTTCCGGTCTGGCCGTTTCATTTCCGCCTACCTCGTTTGGCAGTTTTTTGTATTCTCCTACGGCAAACCAGTTCTTGCGGCTGTCTGAAGTGCCGTTTTTAAGAGTCCTGTGCAATTCCTTTATAAAAGCGGCATTTAGCCTTCGATGGGCATTTTTTATAATCAGGTCAATGCACTTAAAATGGTTGGAAGTCTCCACGATGTCGTCAGTGCGTAAAATGCCAGTTTCCCCAGGCATTACGGTTTTTGTTTCAAAAATGAATCTTGTCTGCTCATGCGTAAGCGTGCTGCCCTCAATGTGATTGGAATTGTAGGTAAGGTCAACCTGTATTCTGTGGTAAATTCCGCCGTGAATGCCGGATTTCATTTCTGCCTTTAATCTGTTCAATAGCGTTTTCGGGACAGAATCCCTTTTTTTGCGGATTGGTTTTTCCGCATTTTCGGGAATGTTCCAAGTTTTGCCGGTGATAAACGCTCCCGGTATTCTGCCATTCGCACAGTAATTCCTGACGCTCCGGGGAGAAATGCCCCATTTTTCAGCCGCTTTTTCCGCAGAAATGTATTCCATATTAAAAGTATAGCGGTTTATCGGCAAAAAATCAAGCGTAATTTAGCGTAAAATTGTTTAAAATTATTGCCGGTATTCTGTCTTGTGCCACATTGCAATATATATTGCGTAATTTGATAATGTTTTCCCGGCAAAGAAAAGTGCCGCGATATGGCACTGCCGCTTTCATATACTGTATATGCGGACAAATTATTCGTGTTTAAAGGTTTCTTTGATACGGATTCCGGAGATAATTTATGGGAATAAAAATAGACATTAAAGGGCTTTATGATGTGCTTGACGCAACGCCTGCGGAACAGAACATTATGATTTCCGGCAGACACGGCATAGGCAAGTCAGAGATTCTGAAACATTATTTTCAGGCAAAAGGTCAGAAAGTGCAGACACTTTTTCTTGGCCAGATGAGCGACCCCGGCGACATAATAGGACTGCCTGCCATTGACAGGAAAAACGGCAAAACGGAGTTCATGCTGCCTTACTGGTGGCCCTCGGACGGAAAGCCGATAGTTCTTTTTCTCGATGAGCTTAACCGTGCAAGACCGGAAATTCTGCAGACAGTCATGGATCTGGCACTTAACCGCAAACTGGCAGGCAAATCACTTCCGGAGGGCAGCCACATAATTTCCGCAGTTAATGACGGTGAGGAATACCAGCTTACGGATCTGGACCCTGCACTGGTAAGCCGTTTTAATATTTACTGGTTCTGCCCTGGAATTGACGAGTGGCTTTTGTGGGCACAGAAAAGCGGCATTGACGAAAAAGTAATATCATTCATTTCCGAAAATCCCGATATGCTGGATGGGGCTGAATTTAAAAGGGAGGACCAGGGGCTTGAAAAAATACCGGACCGCAGGGCATGGGAAAAGGTTTCTTCCGTTATGAATACTATTAAGGAAGCCAAACCTGTGCATAAAAAAATAATAGGAGGAATTGTCGGTGCGCGTGCGGCATCAAAATTTTTTGAATTCTTTTCGGCAAAAAGGCTGATGTCGGCAAAAGAAATACTTTTGGGCAGTTTTAACACTGCAAAAAGCAGAATGTCTTCATATAAAACCATGGATTTTGCCGCAATAAACGATTCACTTTTCCGTTTTCTGGAAACAAAGGAATATCAGACAAAGGATGCGTCCAGGGTGGTAGAAAATCTGGAGGCGTATTTTGACTATCTTGCGGAAAGAAATATGCGTGAGGCGCAGGCTCATTTCACAAACTGCTATTCAGACACGAATTATCCTGGTGCGATAGTTTTTGTAATGACAAAATGTCTTACGCTGTTCCAAAAAATAAACTCATTTATAAAATCAATATGAATGTAAAAGAAAGAATACAGAAAATAGCGGAAAAATGGTTTTTGCTTGAGCCACTTCTTTTTTCAGTTTTATGCACTCATGAAATTACTCCGTCAAATGGCAAACTTGTAGTGCCTTTCCGCACAGGCAGAAAAAGAGTGGAATACTGTGAGGAAAGGGCAGATGCCTTGGGCAATGAGCATTTGGAAGAATACCTTAAAATTGAGATGTTCCGAATACTGCTTAAACATCCGTATCAGCGGCAGCCGCCTTCGCCTGACAGAGCCGTGCTTACATTTGCAAGCAATGCCACAATAAACGATGTGTACAAAAATACCCTTTATCTGCCAGGCCCGGATGATATAAAACATCTGCCTGAAAACCTCTGTTTTGAAGAATATTATGCAAGAATAAAAGATATTCTTGAAAACCGGCAGACTGAAAAGAAAAATTCCAATTCAGGGAATGACTATGAAGATGTATTAGGAAGAAAAGAACGAAAAAGCAAAGATGGAGCAGAAAAACATTTCAGTTGTGGAAAGGATAATAAGGATTCATGCATTACAGGTTCAGGAGGAATAAATGCGGATAGCGTAGGACATAAAGGGGGAGACAGTCCGCAGGCTGGAAAGCAGACATTGCAGGAAAATGACAGAATTGCCGGCAGGGAAGAAAAATCAGGCAGGGAATGCTGTACGGAAAAAGCAAATCAGGCGGCTTCTGGCGTAAATGACATCGGTTCAGCAGATGAAGCCGGAGCGGAACAGATTTCCTCATTATGGGAAGAAGATGAAGAAACACAGGCGGAAATAAATACCCTTATAGAAATTGCTGAGGAAACAGACAGTTGGGGAACATTGTCAGGATCATTTCGTGCCGTAATAAAAGCCAGTATGAAAATAAACATGGATTACCGCAAAATGCTTAGAGGTTTCCGAACATCTGTTTTAAGCGAAAAGAGAAGGCTTACAAGAATGCGTCCCAGCCGCCGCTTTGGCTTTATGCAGCTGGGCAGCAGACGGGAATCAAGTGCCAATCTTATAGTGGCTGTGGACGTAAGCGGTTCTGTAAGCGACAACAGCCTGCAGAAATTCTTTTCCGTAATAAACCGTTTTTTCAAATACGGCATAAACAAACTTGACATAATACAGTTTGACAGTCAGATTACCGGAAAGCCTTTGTCCATAGACAAGGCCAGGACAGAAGTTAAAATACTGGGCCGTGGCGGAACAAATTTTCAGCCTGTGGCAGATTACTACTGCGCACATCCGGAATATGACGGCCTTATATTTTTCACCGATGGCCATGCCCCCAAGCCGGTATTCAATACAAAACGGTTGATAGATGTGCTATGGGTTATGTGCGGCAAAAGACAATACGATGAATACCGCAATGAAATAAATCAGATAAAGAGGAACAGGATAACATATATCCCGGCTGAATAAACAGTGAAAGAGTATTAGGAAACAACGAAAAAGAATCGTTTTTGTGTTCCAAATGAACAATTGTTGAAGATTTTTATAAAAATTAAATTTTAATGGAGGCATGAATGGATCCAGAGAAAGAGTTCAAGTTATATGTAATAGATAAACTAAAACAGTTCAAAAGTCAGTATAATCTGCGGAAAGGCATTGATAAGTCAGTTTCAGAAAATCTGCTTAAAGATATTTATGGCAAACTTAAACTGAAACAGGGACTGGCAGAGCATATTGAATTCTGGAATGAAAAAAGAATTTATTTTCGTCATCATTGTTTTGGCTATAGCGTATTTTCTATTAGATTTATTCAAGGTTTGTATCATATTGAGTGGCTTTATGGTGGCTTCTACATAATCATATGTAAAACTTATGCCGATAATCCTGAGGGAATAATCAGATTTGTAAGCAGACTGTATGAGGAAAGGGATGATATAGAAAAACATTACATGATTATGAAAGAAAAACTTAAGGAACTGGAAATTCAGCAGAAAAAAGAAAAGAAGGCTGCAGAAATCGCCAGAATGTCAATATGCGCAATTGTTGCAGAAAAAATGTCCGGCACAGAACATGAATGGTTTATCAGTGAGGAAAAAACAAGAAGTGTTCTGCTGATAAAGACAAAATGCGGCAAAATGCTGGAAATAACTCTTGGCCACAAATCATTTACGAAGAAAATTTCTGTTCTTACAGATATAATAAATCAGTTTGAAACATTTATGGAAACATTGCCCTACGCCGTAAATATAAAAGACCTCACATACACCACAAAATCAGGAAGAATAACCTGGAACAAAGGAAGTGAAATAAGAAAAGAACGGCAATAAAAGCCCTGTTTTCAAATATGCCGGTTTTAAATGTTCAGACACAACAATACTTATGAATAATATGCCAGAAAACAGGTATAGACAGAAAAAGCAATATACGGACGGCGAAACCATTTGTATATGGGGCAATGAATATTCCCTGCAGATAATAAAAACGGCAGTTCCCGATGACATTTTCATGTTGTTCCCAGGTACAGGCATTTCCCCGGAGGCTCTGAAAAAGCGGTTCAGACATGATATGTCAGTAATTGAACTTTCAGGCAGCAATGCTCTGCTTTATGTGCCTTTCTGCCATACGGGAAAAAACATAAAAACAGCCAATTTCCCCGCCGGAACAGAAATGTCATGGAAACCATCTTTTGAAGACAGGAAAGCTGCATATAAGACCGCGGTTTACGGGCTTTTTGCTGACAAAATCAATGAAATTCTGCATAAATGGGAGAAAAAGACAGGCCTTAAATGTAAAAGCTGGTATATAACAGACGTTTTAAATTATTGGGGACAGTGCAGCAGCTGGGGCAAAGACATCTGTTTTAACATTAACCTTTTGGGCAGGCCACTGATTTTTGTGGAATTTGTGGTTTTGCATGAGCTTGTACATGTAATGCATATGAACCACGGCCCGAAATTCAGGGCCATCATGGCCATATATATGCCGGATTATAAGATTATAGACAAAAAATACAACAGCCGGATAATCAGGGTGATATAGAATCAGCCCGCTCCAGAAAAGGGAATGTTACAGTATACGGACAATATAAAATGTTTCGTATGTCAGAATGGATGGTTTTGTGGCATAAAGCAATGTAAAGCGGTTCAGAAGATCTTCCTGCTGTCTGCACAGTATTATATATGCCTTGTCGTTTAAAGATAATTCCGCCTGCATATTGAATTCCCTGTTAGGGGAATTGTAGATTACAGGTTTCTTATGGTCATCGTATATAGGCCGTCCATGCAGATAATACGTTATTCCAAGCGCATTTGCTGGAAACGTTGTAAAAATATATGTATCAGGCTCATCCGGAATATTGTTCTGTATGTATTCTGCCATTTCTTTGGCGGAAGAAAAATTCTCATTATAATCCCTGTATGCAGCATGTAGTCCTCCCGGTATGGAAATGGCGAAAAGTAATGCCATTGCTGTTGCCATAACCCTTTTGGGAGTGTCTTTGTTCTCATAAAAAGCGGCCCACACGAAGAACAGAAGCATAGCAGGTATAAGCAGTATCCTGTTAGGCATTATATAGGGATTGCTTACGAAATATATGAAAAGCTGGAATGCTATGGAAACAACTGCGGCAGCGGCAAGCTGTAGCGATGTCCTGCCTATTTTCCATAATATGATGAAAAACAGGGCCGCAATTACAAAGGCCATGATAATGAACAGAAAATCAGTTGGCACTTCCCTAAGTGTGAGGTTTGCCGAAAGAGGATCGTACAGATTGGCTATGATTTTATGCAGCGTAGGAATCGCATTCTGTGTTTTGTCTATGGAAACGGCAAATGGATCGTAATGGGAAAGCCCCATGGCAGCTGCTATGAGAGGCGGAACCAGCCCGATGCCAGTCAGAAGAATTATTGCTTTTTCCTTATGTGGCATATTCCATACGGTTTTCGCGGAATCTGTATTTTCAATTGCAACATATATCCTTTCCTTAAGGAAAAGCAAAGCTGTACAGACTGCGAAAGCATACATTATAAGGTGAATATTTGCAGCTGCCACTATGAGAGCCGCATACATGGCAGGATATACCGCTGAAACTTTTTTTTCTTTTGTCTTAGGGTACAATACCGCCATGGAAAACATGATAAGAGGTATTATGGAATAACTGCGGCACATTACTGGGAAGAAATACAGCAGTCCCGCTCCCAGCACAGCGGCAATATTAAGGAAGAATGGAAATGGGGAAAATCTGAACAGCAGGAAAACAGCAGCGCAGCATGAGGCGTGGCATAAGCCCTGCACTGCTGCCATGGAAAATCCCAGCCTGACGAAAGGCAGGCATAAGGCATAAAACAGCAGTGGATGCCCCTCTTCGGAAATATGGCGGATAGCCTGTGACAGGGAAAGGTTTTTTAATATCAGGTAGACATTTGCCTCGTCTGACCATATCTCATGGTGCGTAACAAGAATAAGGGTAATTATTCCGTATGCCGCAGCTATTGCCAATGAAATTAATGTTTTTTTCTTCTCCTCGCTGATATTCATTTTAATAGTCCCTGTGTGACGTATATTATACGAAATTTATTTTATATCAGGTGTGTGATAAGGCC
>CACZRG010000061.1 GCA_902783485.1 uncultured Elusimicrobium sp. | reverse complement strand
GTATAAACCCGGTGTTTTACGTAAACATATCTTTCCCTTACTTTGCCATAGTCGACCTTATTTCAAAGAAAATGTGGTCTTTTGATAAAAATGTCATTGTAAACGTTAACAGAAAAAATACAAATAAGGATTCACTGTAAGACAGGAACGAATATCATGTGCGGAATAACTGGTTATGTGGGCAGCAGACAGACAGACGACGTTCTCATAGAAGGACTCTGCCGGCTTGAATACAGGGGCTATGACTCCTGCGGAATTGCGCTTGCGCAGAAAAACGGGAAACTTTATCTCAACAGGGTTTCCGGCAGGGTGCAGCTTCTGAAAAACCAGGTGAAGGAACGTCCTCCGCAGCATGGCATGGCCGGGATAGGCCATACAAGATGGGCCACGCACGGCGCACCTTCAGAGGAGAATGCCCATCCGCATACGGACTGCACAGGCGAGCTTGTGGTCGTTCATAACGGCATAATAGAGAATTATCCTGGCCTTAAGGAAAATCTCATTGATTCAGGCCATTCCTTCAGGTCAGAGACAGATACCGAGACAATAGTCCACCTTATAGAGGCGGAGCTTAAAAAGATATGTGGCGGCAGTTTCCGTAAAAAAGCTCCTGCTGAAACTCTTGAAAGAAATTTTTTTGAGGCATTCCGCAGGGCAGTTTCAAAACTGGAAGGCTCTTTCGCCGTTTCCGCTATATGGAGCCGCTGTCCGGAACTTATAATTTCTGCCAGAATGCACAGTCCCCTTGTAATCGGAAAAGGAAAAGATGGCAATTTTTCCGCATCTGACGTTTCCGCATTCCTGAAATACACAAAACAGGTTTATTTCGCCGAGGATGGGGATATAGCGGTAATAAAAAAGGATTCAATATTATTTTATGATTTCAAAGGCAATACTCTTGAAAGAAAACTGACGGAAATTGAATGGGATGCCGCAATGGCCGAAAAAGGCGGCTATGACCATTTCATGCTCAAGGAAATACATGAGCAGCCCGCTGCAGTGGAAAACACCCTCCGGGGCAGGACAATGCCTATGGACGGTGATTTCGTAATACGGGAACTGGGAATACCGTCGTATTTCATAAAAAGTTTGGAGCAGATACAGTTCGTGGCCTGTGGAACGGCAAATCATGCCGCGCTGGTGGGCTGCCGCATATTCGGCAGCTTCGGCATTCCATGCTTCGCAGAGTTCGCATCCGAATTTTCGGACAGGGCAAAAATGCTGAACGGCAAAACGCTCGTTATAGCAATATCCCAGTCCGGCGAGACACTTGATACGATAATTGCCGTAAGGGAGGCCAGGGCCGCAGGTGCGAAAATACTTGCGGTAACGAATACTGTAGGCTCAACCCTAACGAGGGAATCAGATTACACACTGTATACACGCTGCGGCCCGGAGATAGGCGTAGCCAGCACGAAGGCATTCCTGGGCCAGCTTGCATCATTGTATATTCTTGCCGGGCATTTCGCAGTAATCAGGGGAACGTTGGACGATTCCCAGGCCGAGGAGTATGCGGCGGAGCTTGTCAAGCTGCCAAGGCATATAGAGAAAATTCTTGCCGATGAGAAAAATATAAGGAAAACAGCCGAGACTTTCTCAAAGAGCGAGCATTTCCTGTTTATTTCCCGCCGTTTCAATTACCCTATAGCGCTTGAAGGAGCGCTTAAGATAAAGGAAATATCCTATGTTCACGCCGAGGGATATGCCGCCGGGGAAATGAAGCATGGCCCTATTGCCATAATTTATCCGGGTATGCCGGTTATTGCTATTGCAGTGTCATCTGAAAACCTGGAACTCGTCAATGGCAACATGGCTGAATCAAAGGCCAGGGGAGCTGATGTACTTGCCATTGTGGACGAAAAATCCGCAGCCATAGCGAAAGCCGCACATTACATAAAAATTCCTTATGTGCCTGAAATTTTCAGTCCGATGCTTACCGTCATACCATTGCAGATGTTCGCATATTATATTGCTTTATCTAAGGGCTGCGACATAGACAAACCAAGAAACCTGGCAAAGAGTGTGACTGTGAGATAGTATCTGGCAGTCGGAAGCATACAGCGGAGAATTCAGAAGAAAATAGTCTGGCCTGAATAACAAAACAGGCAGATACGGCAGAAAATAAAAATATGAAACCGGAAATACAGATTCCAGAATCATTTCTTCCTCTGCGTCCGGATTATGCCAATAAATATACATTTGGTTCGCTGCTGATTGTCGCCGGTTCAAAAGGTATGACCGGGGCGGCTGTTCTTGCGGCAAAAGCCGCATTGCGGGCTGGCGCCGGACTCGTTACTGTTGCCTGTCCTGATACTGAAAGGGCGATTATCGCCACAGCCCTGCCGGAAACAATGACATTTGGCGCATATTCTGAAAATGGGGCATTCTGTGCTGAATCCGCAAAAGAAATACTGTCTTTTGTGAAGAGCAGAAAATTTTCCGCGATGCTTATAGGGCCGGGGCTTTCCTGTACGGAAAAAACTACGGAATTTGTAAAAATAATTATGGAAAATACCGCTCTTCCCGCGGTAATTGATGCGGATGCGCTTAACTGCATATCTAAAACAGGCGGATTTGACAGAATAAAACGTATTTCAGCAGTTCCTGTCATAATAACGCCACATGAGGGGGAAGCGGCAAGGCTTGCCGGCATAAAAAAAATAGAAGACAGGCAGGATGTGGTCAGAAAACTTGCCAGTCTGTGCACCGGAATAGCAATATTGAAAGGACCGGAAACGTTGGTAGCCTGCGGAAGCCGTTATCTGCATAAGGAAGATTTTCTATATAGCGCAGCAGGAAACTGTAGTGGTAAAGATGCTTTTTCTGAATACGGAGACTGCATTGAATACCGTAACAATACCGGAGGCAGTGAACTTGCCAAAGCCGGAAGCGGAGATGTTCTCGCTGGAATAATCTCATCAATTTATATGCAGAATGGTCTTGCGAAAGGATTTAACCATAAAACGGCTTTTGAAAGTGCTGCAGTTTCCGTACATATTCATGGTCTT
>CACZRG010000060.1 GCA_902783485.1 uncultured Elusimicrobium sp. | reverse complement strand
TATATTCTATCAGAATCTTCCGCGCCATGTCAACACCTTTTGTGTTTCACAGAGGGCCGGGAATATTTTTGCTTCCTGATAAAGAACTGTGCCGCCTCAAAGGCGACTTAATTATTCTATCACTGTTCCATGAACTTTGTCAAGTGTATACAGAAAAATTCTATCTTCACGACGGGAATCATAAAAAACAGTGCATACTTTATATCAAAATTTATTCAGAAATAATCCTGGTTTACTCCTGATACTTTTCTTTAAACGGAAGAAATACTGATATACTTTTTGATTATGTATTATACCAGAGCAAATCTCTCGTCTTTTTTATATACATTATTCCTTAAACCTTAAATTCTGGCATGATTCTGTTAAAGGAAAGCATTAAGGCAATACATCTACAAAAAAACGCAAATATTAATCCCGAAATTGTTTCACAATCTCATTAAACCTTAGAGATGCGGAAATAAATTCAGTACAACTGGAAAGGCTCCGCAAAGTATTCAATTTGATTATAAAGAGCGCCAATATTACTTCGTCGTACTGAACCTGCTTCAGGACCTCATTAGTTGTAGAGAAACTGAAACAGATTCATCATGACGGGAGAATACCAAAAGCAATACTCTTTTTAGACAGAGCGTTTGGCATATATTCGTAAATTTATAAGGATAATCCGTATTTAATAAAGGAATACAGGATAATTTTTATTATCATACACCCGACGACAATATCAGAATATTTACGGCGTAAATACTACTTTTGTTATGGTGTCATTCAGAATGTCCGTGGCTGGCCAGACGGCAAAACCCGCAGTACCGCGGAACGGAATTCTATTTTTCCTTATAATCAAGACAGAGCCTTGTCTGCGTATAAGGGCGCACCTTCGCATTCGCTACGGAATTATGTTCCGGATGTGAGGCATAGAATTTAAGTGAATCTTCGTCCTCAAAATCACAGTCAAGCATCATATCCGCATTTGAGCTTTCCAGTCCTTCTATACGGACAGTAATTTTAAGCAGTCCGGGGATTCTTCCCTGCAGACTTTCCAGGCCGGCCTTTGCCCCCTCTTTTACAGCTTTTTTCTCTTCTTCGGAAAGACTGTCCTTTAGTTTCCAGAGTATTATATGCTTTACCATTTTTTCCTCGTGGTGATTTTTAAGACATATACGTTTATGCGTATGCTGTTTCTATTTTCTTTTTATATCAGGAAAAATGCTTACCGGGAATCCAGCTTTCCTGAATAAAAACTTCAGCAGCACCCACAATGTAAGCAGACCATATGTAAGACTACGTTTGAAATTTATGGACGATGCCTCGGCAAAATATTTGGTTTCCACCGGAATATCGCCAATACGGAAACCATAATATGAACTCTGAACAAGAAACTGCATATCAAAAATGAAATCGTCAGAATTATCTTTCCATGGCAGTGTTTTCAATACCTCTGCCGAATAGGCACGCAGACCGCTGTGCCATTCCCCGAGATTTTCACCGGTCACTATGTTGCAGCAAAGGGAAAGAAAGCGATTGGAAATGTATTTGTAAAAAGGCATTCCGCCCTTAAGCGTTTCATGCCGCGTACGTACACGGTTGCCGAGCATAATATCGCATATACCATTTTCAATAACACCAGCCATATATCCTACTACCTTAGGATTGTACTGATAATCAGGGTGAAGCATAACAACCACATCCGCTCCTTCATTAAGAGCAGCCATATAGCAGGTTTTCTGATTTCCCCCATATCCCCTGTTCTTCTCATGACGTATAACTTTCAGACCAAGTCTTTCAGCTATCTCAACTGTTCTGTCTTTTGAACAATCGTCGACAAGAATAATATTTTTGCGTAGATTTTCAGGAATATCCCTTAGTGTCTGCTCCAGTGTTAAAGCGGCGTTGTATGCCGGCATGACGATAACTGTTTTACCCATGGTTATATTTTACAATATATTTTTTGTAGAATTTACATATAGTACCGCGTCAGAACAGAAGGACGCGGAATACAGAGGATTTTTTAGTAAATGAGACATTCCGAAGACACAGAAGATTTTAAGACAATTGATGCAAGACAGCAGAAAAAATGGGCAGAGAAACATCTGTTCCGTACTGACATATATTCAGGCAAACCGAAATTCTACTGTCTTGATATGTTTCCGTATCCATCAGGAGACGGTCTGCATGTAGGACATCCCGAAGGATACACAGCATCCGACATAATCTGCCGGTATAAGAGAATGAAAGGGTTTGAAGTACTTCACCCCATGGGCTGGGACGCTTTCGGCCTGCCGGCTGAAAACTATGCCATAGCAACCGGAGTTCATCCGCATATCACAACGCAGAAAAACTGCGCGAACTTCAAAAGACAGATAAACGCTCTTGGTTTCAGTTACGACTGGGAACGGGAAATAAATACCACAGACCCTGAATACTACCGCTGGACACAGTGGATTTTCCTGCAGCTTTTCAAAAAAGGCCTGGCCTACGAGGCGACAATGCCCATAAACTGGTGCCCGAAATGCAAAACAGGTCTCGCCAATGAAGAGGTTTTCCAGGGCAAATGTGACCGTTGCGGAACACCTATAGAGAAAAAGAATCTCAAACAGTGGATGCTGAAAATAACAGCATATGCCGACAGACTTCTGGAAGGACTTAAAGATGTGCAGTGGCCGAATTCAACCAGGACCATGCAGGAAAACTGGATAGGCCGCTCCGAAGGTGCGGAAGTTGACTTCAGACTTGAAAACGGTGAAAAGATAACTGTTTTTACCACAAGACCGGATACATTATTCGGCGCTACATACATGGTATTAGCTCCGGAACACCCGCTTGTAAAGAAAATAACGACACCGGAACAGAAATCAGTTGTGGAAGCATATGTGACTGCTGCGGCGAACAAATCTGATCTTGAGCGCACAGAACTTGCCAAGGAGAAAACGGGTGTTTTCACAGGCGCATATGCCGTAAACCCTGTAAACGGACGCAGATTGCCTGTATGGACAGCGGATTATGTACTTACTACATACGGAACCGGCGCGATCATGGCTGTCCCGGCACACGACGAACGCGACTGGGATTTCGCAAAAAAATTCGGCATAGAGATAATAGATGTCGTAAAGAAGCCTGACGGCTGGGACAACAATGTTCCATTCTGTAAAACCGGAACTTCAATAAATTCAGAATTCCTGAACGGTCTGCCTACCCCGGAAGCCAAGAAAAAAATGATTGCATGGCTCTCGGAAAAAGGTCTTGGCCGGTCCAAGGTAAATTATAAGCTGCGCGACTGGGTTTTCTCCCGCCAGAGATACTGGGGAGAGCCTATTCCGATAATACACTGTCCTCACTGCGGTGCTGTTCCTGTTCCTGAAGAAGAACTTCCGCTCCGTCTGCCGGAAGTGGAAAAATACCAGCCAACAGGCAGTGGCGAAAGCCCTTTGGCGGCCATTGACTCATGGGTAAATGTCAAATGTCCCGTGTGTGGCGCTCCGTCCAAACGAGAGACAAATACCATGCCGCAATGGGCAGGATCATGCTGGTATTATCTGCGCTTTGCAGACCCACACAATAAAAAAGAATTCATAAACAGTGAGATAGAAAAAAAATGGCTGCCTGTAGATCTTTATATCGGCGGAGCCGAACATGCTGTTCTTCATCTGCTTTATGCAAGATTCTGGCACAAGGTGCTTTTCGATCTCGGCCTGCTCTCAACCAAAGAGCCTTTCAGGAAGCTTGTTCATCAGGGCATGATACTTTCTTATGCCTACCGTGATTCAAAAGGTGTATACCGCAAATATTCAGAACTGGACATAGCAGAAGACGGAACTGCCAGCACTGCGGATGGCGAAACCATAAAACCCATGGTTGAAAAAATGTCCAAAAGCAAGAAGAATGTCATCAATCCCGATGATATTCTTAATGAATACGGTGCAGACACATTCCGCCTGTACGAGATGTTCCTTGGGCCACTGGAAGACTCAAAGCCGTGGAATATACGCGCAATAGAAGGTGTTTCCCGCTTTATAAAGCGCGTGCGTGCCTGGGGAACTACAGCCGGGGAGAACCTCGTAAAAGAAACTTCTCCGGATGATGTGCTGATACTAAGGCATGAGACCATTGCCAAAGTAACAGCTGACCTTGAGGCGCTCAAATTCAATACCTGTATCTCTGCGCTTATGGTTTATTTCAACAAACTAAGTTCCATGAAAACCGTAAGCGAAGAAGATTTCGCCATATTCCTCACACTGCTGCACCCGTTTGCGCCACATATAACAGATGAAATCTGGAACCGCGCCGGACATGAGGAAAGCCTTATGCAGCATTCCTGGCCTGAAGCTGATGAAAAAATAATCGCGTCCAGAATGCTGGAAATTCCCGTTCAGATAAACGGCAAGGTAAAAGTGAAAATGCAGGTAAAGGACGGCACTTCCAGGGAAGAAATGCAGGCTCTCGCACTTGAGAAAGCTAAAAACTTTACCACAGGGAAGACAGTTGTAAAAATAATTGTTGTTCCTGGCCGTCTTGTAAGCCTTGTAGTAAAATAATACCTTCGCCACATACCACGGAATGCCGTAGTAACAACGGCATTCCGTGGCAGCATATCAATTCAGGAAATAGACATAATATGAAAAAATTTCTTATGACAGCCCTTGCAGTTATCGCAGCCGGATTCAGCACTGCCTGCATGGACACCTCGAATATAACGTATAAGCCGTCCGCACAGAAAATGCCGGTACATATAAGACGTGTCGCAGTAAGACCTTTTACCAACAAGACGCCTCAGTTTGGTCTTGAGGAAAAAGTAACCCTGAAAGTAGCCGAGGAACTGCTCAAAAACGGGGAATACACCGTTTCAACCGAAGATAGCGCAGACGGTGTTATAATAGGAGAGATAGTCAATTATATTCTTACCCCTATACAGTATGATGTGAACATGGTGGCCAATGTCTATAAAATGAATGTCATAGCCAGTGTACGTTTTCTTGACAGAAGCGAGAACCGTTATCTTTGGGAGGAACCAGCCCTTCAGGCCGTAAAGATTTATTCCGCTGCAGCACTTCCGGGCGGAATGACAGAGGAGGCCGCACGCGAGGAATTATGGGAAACCCTGGCCAAGAATATAACTCTGCGTACCGTGGAAGGTTTCGGCTCTGTATCAAGTATATCGCAGAAGAAGCTTCCCCCTCCGGAAGGGACAGTGGATGGTGATACCATAAACAGAAAGCAGACAATATCCGTACCATCTGATACAGGATCAGACGGCAATGCCGGTCTGAAGGAGCTTGACCGCTGATGCCTGTCCTTTCACAGAACGATATTGAACAGGAATGGAAAAAAGGAAAGACCAGACCGGTATATTATCTTTCAGGCGAAGAAACAGCGGTAAAAGAAAAAATAATAAAAAAAATCATTCCGTTATTCAGACCCGAAACATTCAATTATTCGATGAGACAGGCGCAGACCTGTGACATAAATGCATTTCTTGATGAAGCAAGGACAGTGCCTATGCTGTCCGACAGAAGATTTCTCGCACTGAAAGATGCACAGACTCTTAACAAGGAGGCCTTAAAGGCCCTTATTGAATACATACAGAATCCATGCGACACTTCGTGTATGATTATCGCCGCTGATTTCGGGAGAAACAAAGATCAGATAAGAGAGTCTCTTACTGTTGAATCCGCAGAAGTGCAGTGTCCTAAAAAAACAGCAGAAGAAGCGCTTGTATATCTTAATAATGCTCTTTTTCCGGAAGTCAAAAGCGACGGAAAAGCGCTTGAACTTATAATAGAATGCACCTCCGATACCGGAATATCTTCCCTGGATAATGAGGCAGAAAAAATAAAAACATATATGCACAATTCCGGAAAATCGATTTTTTCCATGGAAGATGCAGCGGAAATATGTGGCTATTCCCCAAAAGTTTCCCCCTATGCCCTCGGAAATTTCATTATGGACAAAAATACACCGGAAGCCATGCGCACGGCAGGAATAATGCTTGCAAACGGGAACGACCCATTGCTGCTGCTGGCAATAATTTCAGGCACAGTAGAAAAACTTATAATGGCAAAACGCATACATGACGGTGGAAACGGTTCTTTTACTTCGAAAGGACAGGCCTGGATATATAAAAACAAAGCAAAAAAGCATTCCATGGCAAGGCTGATAAAATGCCTTAACCTCTGTATAAATGCCGAGTCGGAACTGAAAAGTTCAAACAAGCCGGCTCCCTCAGTAATTATAAGGCACCTTATAATGGCAACCACAATACAGGATAAAAAAGACAATTAACTCTGTTTCAGGCCATGCCCCTGATAATGTAAAATAAAAGACGGGTCTTCTTTTCAGAAAACCCGTCTTTACTTTTGCCGCAACAAAAGTTATTTGGAAGTTATAGAGTTTAAAAGAGCGGCCATGCGGGACTTGCGTCTGGCAGCGGCTTTCCAGTGAATAGTGCCTGCTTTAGCGGCCTTGTCCAATGCGGACATAGCCTTCGGCAGAATCTTCTGAGACTGCTCTACATCTTTCTTCGCGGTATTAGCCGCGAAATCCTTGGAAATTTCGCGAATCTTGGCCTTAATGCCGCGGTTCTTTGAGGCCAGCTTTTCAGATTTGCGCCATGCTTTAATAGCGCTGGTATGTCTTCCGGTTTTAAGTTTCATACAATATATTTTAGATTTTTATGAAGAAAAAAGCAAACGGCAAAGAAAAAACAGAAGAAAAAAAGGATACTCCTGTGGCGAATCCATTTTTTCAGAAAGATTTTGTTTCATGGGCCGGAGCAGGTTTTATAACAAAGATTTTAGGTTATCTGCGTGATGCCCTGCTTGTCGCGGCATTCGGTGGAAGCGCCCTGACAGACGCTTATTATGCCGCATTCAGGATAATAAACCTTTTCCGCCGTACAATAGGCGAAGGCGGCCTTAATGCCGTATTTATTCCGGGATATGCCGTAGAACGGAACAAAGGTGGTGCAAATGCAGAGGAATTCTCAGCGCGGTTCTGGACCGCGACTCTTGCAGGATCACTGATAATTGCTGCAGCCGGCATATTATTATGCAGACCGCTTACCTTCCTCACTGCCGCAGGCTTCATGTCATCTCCGGATTATTTTACATTTACAGCACTACTTACAGCTGTATTCGCACCCCATTTCCTTTTTGTAAATGTTTCAGCTTATTTTACTGCTCTTCTGAACAGTTCCGGACGTTTCTTCCTGCCGGCAGTATCACAGGCCTTTTTTTCACTTGCAGTTATAGCGGTGCTTATACTGTATTTCTGCGGCGCTTTCAATGGCGTTCCCCCAAAGAAAATACTGCTTATAACAGCTGCTGCGGCCTCCGCCTCCGGCCTTTTTCAGGTGATAATTCTTATCCCTTCTTTAAAAAAGGAAAAATTCAGTCTGCGCACCAGTGCCCTTAAGGACGCGGCAAGGGTGTTTCCTCTGGTAATAGCAGCTGTCCCCGCCTCTGCGGTTCTCGCTCAGGATCAGCTTTCACTTGTGTTGGATACAATGTTTGCGAGTTTCCTGCCGGAAGGCTCCATAACAGCGCTTTACAATTCCTCCCGTTTAGCGCAGTTTCCGGTATCCCTGTTTGCAGCTGCTGCGGCAGCTACTGCGCTTCCTTTTCTGTCCCGTTTCGCCGCTGAAAAGAACTTCACCGCTTATAATGCGCATCTCTACAGGGCGGTATTCACATCACAGCTTATGCTGCTGCCAGCGGCAGCAGGGCTGGCAGCCCTGTCATTTCCGATATGCACACTGCTTTTCGAGCACGGAAATTTTACACCTGAGCAGACGCGGATAACAGCACTTACACTTATTTATTCCTGTCCCGGTATCCCTGCATTCGGACTTAACAAAGTACTGGCCGCAGCATTATATGCCTCCGGAAAGCCTAAAATACCGGCAGCTGTGATAGGCGGGCAGCTTCTGCTGAACGCTGTATTATGTTCCGTTTTCATGCACCAGACAGGCGCTCCCGGGCTTATGCTTGCCACATCATTAAGTTCTGTAGTGGCCACCGCCACATTCCTGATAATACTGCATAAACACACAGGTTTCAGCATAATGAATATTTCCCTTGCCAGAATACTGTTCTGCGCCACTTCTGCCGGAGGCTGCGCATGGCTATGCACACTGTGGTTTGAAAGCAGCTGGGCACCTGTAATAACCGGAATTCCTGTGGCAGCTGTTTTATATTTCACAGCTCTTTCATATTTCGACGTTAGCGAAAGGAAACTGCTTATGGGGAGGCTTCTTAACTAATGGATTTATCTCATATTCCCGAAGAACCCGGTGTATACCTGATGCGTGATGCCTCAGGCACGGTCATTTATGTCGGCAAGGCCAAAAACCTCAAGAACCGCACATCGCAGTATTTTGGCGAACACCCCGCAGACAAACGGGAGAAAATACCGTTTTTAACCGCTCTGGTACGCACTATAGATTATATTCCCGCCGCAAGCGAACGCGAAGCACTTATAATCGAAGAGCAGCTTATTTATAAACTACAGCCTTTCTTTAATGAAATAGGCAAGGATAACAAAACATACCCATACCTTGAACTGAGCGGTGAGCAGTACCCACGGCTTTTTTTTACAAGGAAAAAGAAATCAGACGGAGGAACATATTTCGGACCTTATCCGAAAGTAGAACCTGTGAGAAAACTTTTAGCATGGCTTAGAAGAATAAAATTTCTCTGTCTCCGTCCATGCCGATGGAAATTTTCCGACATGGAACCCCTGCCGGAAAAGAAGAAAAAACTATGTCTTTATTATCACACAGGCCAATGTCCCGCACCGTGCGACGGCAAAATCACGGAAGATGAGTACGGCGTTCTTGCCGGAAGAATACGCGATTTTCTGCGTGGTGACATAGAAAAACTTGCCGCCGGCTGCCGTGAGAAAATGAAGACTGCCGCGGCTGAAATGAGGTATGAAAAAGCCGCTGAATACAGGGACTTCCTTTCAGCATTCTCTTTTCTGAAGGAAAGGGTTAAATTCCGCCGTCTCACTCCGGATTATGTGGAACAGGCAACAGCCCGGTCAAATTCGGTCACGGAACTTCAACTCGCACTGAAAATGAAAAAACCGCCGGTTCACATAGAATGTTTCGACACATCTCACTTATTCGGGAAACAGGCAGTAGGTTCATCAGTATGTTTCGTAAACGGCCAGAAGTGCACGGAATACTACAGACACTATAAAATCGAATTTGAAAACACACCTTCCGGTGGAAATGATTTTGCCATGATGGAAGAAATTGTCTACAGACGCCTGAAACAGATAAAAAGGCGCGGGGAAGAGACACCTGATCTTTTCGTTATAGACGGCGGGCCCGGACAATTGGCCTCGGCACAGACGGCAATGCGTAGGGCGAAATTCAGGCTGCCGGTAATATCTCTTGCGAAAAGACTGGAAGAGGTATATTTTCCAAACAATCCGACACCAATTTTATTGGAACGTTCCAATCCCGGTCTGCAGCTGCTGCAGGCGCTACGCGACGAGGCTCACCGCTTCGGTATAACTTATCACAGAAAGCTGAGGGCAAAAGCGGAACTTTCAGCCAAAACGGACGAATCGGAAAAAAAGAAATCATAGCCGGAAATATCTGAATTACCTGAATCCGTAGCCGGCATTACGTATTCAGACACTGCGTATTACAGATAAATTGCGGACGCTACGGATTTATGGCCAGAAATAGGGCTTTTGATGAAAAAAAGGGTCTTTTTCTTCAACATTGGACGTACCGGGATCTGTTCCTGTCATTCCGACAGCAGGCATTGGACCTGGAATATTCCTGTCTGACAGCAATTGCACTATTGTAAAACTCTCACGGTTCTTGATGGCCTCCTGCGTGTGAAACACAGGATATATTTTTTCATCAAAATCAGCATACCAGTTAAATACAAGATATACCCTGCGTCCTGCTTTAACATAAGGAATAATATCCGCCTCCTCATAATCATGGTCACCGGAATTAACAGCAAAATGAAGAGAATTTATGGATTTATAACCTATATCTCTGTCCTGGGTATAATAAAGCAGTCCCTCAATAAAATCCGTAGCAGAAAGGACAATATCTTTATGGGAAATATGAGTACGTATAAATTCAGCCATTTCCGGGGCAGATGAAAAAGGACCGGTATAATCCATGAAGGCCATGCGGATTCCAGTAGGTACTGACATCGCAAACAAAACCGAAAGCAGAATCTCCGATATTTTATGGTTGCTCCTGGAAATCATATTCCTGAAACGGAGCATTCTGCTTTCAGCAGTGACGCTGCTATCAGGAGTAACAGTATTTTTACTATTTATACTTCCATCAGCCACAGATTTTTTCCCGTCTTCAGAAGCCAGCCAGAAAAAAAACAGCAGCAAAGAAGAAAAACAGTAAGCGCGCACCGGATAAACAACAGGATACACAAAGAAATAAATAAAAAAATGCGAGGACAGAGTGAGTACCGAGCCGGCAAAATATCTGCCAGATCTGTAAAACAATACAAAAAACAACGTGGCCAGCAGGAAACTTATAAAAACGCACAGCAGATAAAGAAAAAAACTTTCCGGCACCATATAAGTTTCTGAGACGAAATATTCAGTAAAACAACTGAAAAAAGATTTCAGAAACAACACCACAGTTTCAAAATTACCCTTTAGGCTTATATTATAAAAAACATTACCGTGAAATGCGGAGTCAGCCTGAATATAAAGAAACAGTGAAACAGCAAGCGCCGGAATAAAAAATTTTTTCAGTAATCTGACAGGCGTGTTTCCACTTATTTCATAAAAAAAGCATCCCACAAGATAAAACGCCGGAAGCGTTACAAGGAAATGAGACGAGGCAAGACCCAAAAGCAGGATAAGATACAACAACGGATATTCACGCCTGCGGCTATAAAGGGCACCAGCAGAAAACATGAACAACGGAACAAGCGAATAGTTTCTGGCATGAACCGGGAAAAAATACAGAAAAGGGGCACTTAAAAGCACTGTTGCTTTAAGAATAGCACTGAAAGGAGCGCACCGGAGAAAGAAGAATATTCCAACGGAAGATGAAAGCCAGCAGAAAATTCTTATGAATGACATTGAAAAGCCGGCTTTCACAAAAGGAAACATCAGCGCATAAAACAGGAAAGGATGTCCCTCTCCCATGGAATATCTGAACAGATCAGCAAGACTTTTATATTTAAGCTGCATCCAGACATGCGCTTCGTCTGCCCATATTTCATGATGTGAAAGAAGAATGAATGTTACTATGGCATAAAGCAGGGTGAACAGCAGAGATTTCAGATTTTTCCTGTCCGAAAAGAAATTCACTAAAAATCCGGCAGCTTTTTCTTTTATGCATTTAAAGATTCCGGATGCTTTATTTTTTAATTCCTCAGGGTTCATCATATTCCCTCTCCGGATAAATACGCGCAAGATAATAATTTTCTTTCCATATCAGGGCACCTTCAGAGGAATGTACAGGAGTATAGCGTAAAGCTTCCTCCTCCTCGTGGAAAACAAGATACACATTTTTCCCTTCAGCCGAATATGAATACAGGTCGGCACATTTCAGAATACCCTCATTTCCTGAAAAAGCAAGTTTGTTTCCATTATTGAAAAGCAGAGGTCTGCCATTCAGCGCGAACACAAGACTGTCCACAGAATCCGAGGCGGAAAATACCACATCCTCACGGGAAAGACTGTTTTTTATATATGAGGCCATGTCAGCCGCACCTGAGGACCTCCCGCTGATATCCCGCGACAGAAAAAACATTCCGGAAGGAATGGTCGCAATAAATAATATCTCAAGAAGTATCACAGATGACCTGCGGCTCCAGTCCTGTCTTGAAAACGCAAATTTGCTGTCTCCACATGACTGTATAACATTCAACGCCCCCGGAATATCACTGCCATGGCTGAACACACTGTCCTGACCGGCTATTGCGGCAGTGCCGGATGCATCATCTCCCGGTCTTACGGCGCCAAGTCCCGGGTCTCCGTCTGCAAAATCATCAGGCTTAAGCATGGCAAGCCAGAAACAGAAAATCAGCACCGCATGCCAGCAGAAAAACATATCCGGGGTAATAAAAGGAAACAGAAAATTATAAACCGTAAGCTGAAAAAAGAAAGTAAACAGTGAAACCCAAAGCATAGCTGGAGCAAGATCCTTCAGCTTTTTCCAAAGAAAAACAAGAAGAAGCATCACCACTGCACAGCATGACATTAAAAACATGTTCACAGGCAGAACATACGCAGGACTGACAAAAAAGGGCGTAAGATTTTCAAAAAAGGAAAGAAAAAAAACAGCTAAAGGTTTGAAAATTTCCTTATAGGAGAAATGTACAAAATCATTGCATAATACCGCATATACAATCTGCACCACAGGCACAATCAGCGAAAAAAACATAAGCTCAATTATATTTCTTGACTCCGTGCCGGAATAAGTACGCACATTACGGAAATTCTCACGATAAAAAAGAAAAAAAACAACAGCCACAAAACCTGTCATTACAAAATGAGTATTCGCAAGGAATGCCAAAGGGAAAAGATAACGTAGCGGATGTTTCCTCCTGTCCGGATAAGCCAATGCGGAAAGAAACAGCAGCAGAGGCACAAATGAGAAACAACCTGATGTTACAGGGAAAAAATACAGAAAAGGCGCACTCAGTGCAATAACAATTTTAAGTGACAGTGGAAAAGGTGAAAACAAATAAAGCAGAAAAAGCGCTGATGAGGAAGCCAGCCAGCATAGAAACTGCATAAAAAACGGTGGCATACCAATCCTTACAAAAGGATACAGCAGAAAATAGAAAAACAACCCGTTCCCATTACAGGAAACTTCTTTTATCATTTCCGCAAAAGTAAGGTTATGAAGCAAAAGCCATGGGCGCGCCTCCCCACTGCACGGCTCATGACACAGAACAACAAAAAAAACCAACGCCGCCGCAAGAATAGCGTAAACGGGATATCTTAATTTTAACGGTCTGGAAATTTTCAGACTTCCTCCGGTATGGATACTTTATCAAGTATTCCGGCAAGCGCAGCAAGCGCCACGCCATAATTGGTCATTGGAACACCCTGTTCTTTTGCGCGTTCAACCCTGGAAAGTATATGCCTGCGGCTGAACATGCAGCCTCCGCAGTGTATGACCAGGGAATAAGGCGTTAAATCCAGCGGGAAATCAGTTCCGGCACATATTTCTATTTTAAGCCCTTCCCCCGCTTTTTTCCGTAGCATTCGCGGAATCTTTACTCGGCCTATGTCCTCTTCCATGGGGGCATGTGTACAGCTTTCGGCAATAAGAATTCTGTCAGTTTCTTTAAGCTCCGGTATTACCTTGGCACTTTCAGTAAAATAAGCTATGTCGCCTTTCTGTGCGGCAAAAATTATAGAAAACGATGTAAGACGGCTCTGCGGCGGCTTATGCGGCCATACCTTAGCAAATGCCTGTGAATCCGTTATAATCAGATCCGGAGGATTTTTAAGACGTTCAAGGGCGACTGGCATTTCCTCCGTGGAACAGGCCGTGATTACGCAGTGCCGGTCCAGAAGTTCCCTTATTGTCTGTGCCTGCGGCAGAATGAGCCGTCCCTGCGGGGCCTGCGGGTCCTGCGGCATTATAAGCATTACGGAATCGCCCGGATTGCAAAGTCCTGCGGTAAGCTGCCTTGCGGCAAAATTTTCCGGAATAAGCAGTGCAAGACGGTCCTTCAGCCCTGAACGCAGTTTTTCTGGATTATCGGCAGATACTGATGTTTCAAAAGGCTCTTTTATGCCATTTTCCGCAAGCTCCGAAATCATTTTTTCCTTGTTTTCCGGAGTAATCAGGTCTGTTTTGCTTATCACCGGTAAAAAAGGCACTTTCCTGGCATTGAAGCGGCTTGCCCAGCCGTATTCAAGATTGAAACAGTCAGACCTGCCCTCCTGCCAACAGTCCGCCGGAAACATAAGCACGGCGATGTCGGTCTTAAATGAAACATTGTCCGTTTTTTCCACGCGCTGCCCGCCGAGATTTCCTTCCTGTGCTGAATCGTCAAATCCGGCGGTATCAATAAGTACGCAGGGGCCGAGGCCGTTTATTTCCATGGCACGGTAAACCGGGTCGGTGGTAGTGCCGGGAACATCGGATACAATCGCCGCCTGCTGGCCACAGAACGCATTTAACAGCGACGATTTACCGCTGTTCATTCTGCCAAAAAAACCGATATGCAGACGGTTTGCTCTTGGTGTCTCATTCAGGTTTGACATGATTTTTCCACAACTGCTAATTAAAAAAGCAGGGAAAGAAACTTTCCCTGCTTTTTTTCAGAATCTGAAATCCCGTTTTCCGGAATGGATTTCAGATATGTATTTTAACGCTGTGGCACGCACACGCTCATTCGGCACTTTTTCAAGTTCCCTTCTTATTACTTCCTCTCCCAATGCCTTTGTCTCCGGGTCGGCATAGTCCTCAAGGTATTCCTTCAAGGTCATAAGGGCGTTCGGCTGGCAGCAGTTGGCTATCTGGCCGGATTTGACAAGGGTCATAAACCTGTCCCCTGTTCGTCCCTCACGGTAGCAGGCCGTGCAGAAACTGGGAATATATCCCATGCCTAACAGCCATTTTACAACTTCCCCGAGGGGACGGCGGTCGCTGACGTCAAACTGTGCGGAATTGTCCTCCGGGGCTTCCTCGTGAATGTATCCGCCTACGCTGGTACGGCTGCCTCCGCTTATCTGGGATATGCCAAGCTTAAGGACATTTTCACGTGATTTCTTTGATTCCCTCGTGGAAATGATCATTCCGGTATAAGGCACGGCTATGCGTATTATTGCCACGATTTTTTCAAAAATGGAATCCGGAACGGCATTGCTGAAATCCTTCTTGTCTATATCATCGGCAGGGCATACTCTCGGCACACTGATTGTATGCGGACCTACGCCTTTTGCGGCTTCAAGATGTTCGGCATGCATAAGCAGTCCGATAAAATCGTACATATATGTTTCCAGTCCGAAAAGAACGCCTATGCCCACGTCGTCAATGCCGCCGTCCATAGCCCTGTCCATGGCCTCGGTATGATAAGCGTAATTGCTCTTCGGCCCTGCGGGGTGCAATGCCTCATAAGCCTTCTTGTTGTAAGTTTCCTGGAAAAGAATGTAAGTTCCAATTCCGGCCTCTTTCAGTCTGCGGTAATTTTCCACCGTGGTGGCGGCAATGTTAACATTCACACGGCGTATTGCCCCGTTTTTATGCCTGATGCTGTAAATGGTCTTAATGCTTTCAAGAATGTATTCAAGCGGATTGTGAACAGGGTCTTCGCCAGCCTCAAGGGCAAGTCTCTTGTGGCCCATGTCCTGCAGCGCGATTACCTCATTGCGTATTTCTTCCTGCGTAAGCTTCTTCCTGGCAATATGTTTGTTCTTTATATGATAAGGGCAGTAAACGCAGCTGTTTATGCAGTAATTGGAAAGATAAAGAGGGGCAAACAAAACAATGCGGCGGCCATAAAGTTTTTCCTTTATTTTTACCGCCAGCTCCTTAATCGCCTCAACTGCCTCCGGTATCTCACATTCCAGCAGAAGGGCAGCCTCACGGTGCGTAAGGCCTTTGCAGTCCGCCGCGCGGCTTATTATTTTCATTACCAGATCACGGTCATTCTTATGCGTTCTGGCATATTCTATGGTTTCAAGAATCTCACCGTCATTGATGAACTCTTCCGCAACAAGGGATTTTGGATCGTATTTCATATCTGCTCCTTATCAGTCACAGGACAGCGGCTGACACATCAGCGCTTTTTTCAGAAAAATCATAAAAAAGCACCTACATATATTTTATATTTTATTAATCTGTGGAATAAATAACCTGGATAAGTGGTGGGCAAAGTTTTGCTGTATCAGTAAAAGTACTGAAATCCGATTGTGAACATCCATGTTTTCCAGTCAAAGTCTGATGATTTTATAAAATGAGTCCGTCTAACAGAAAAAACTCCGCCATACTTGTCTTCACGCATATACAAGGCAAGTCCGTATTCATAAGAAAGGCCGGAAAAAGAAATTGTTTCAGCATCATAAGCATCTTCAGTAATATCAATTTCACCACCAGCTACACCTATGCCGCTGCTCAGTGCAAGACCATTTCCCTGTCTGGCATTTCCTATTATGAAATAATCCGTGGTGTACAGAATACGCCCGAACACTCCGTTGTCCGGTTTAACTTCAGAATAGAAAGATGACCAGCTGTACGCTTTGCCCAGGTAAGAAAATGAAGGCAGCACACCTACATCAAATGCAATACCCCATGTAGCATTGAATCTCTGATAAGGCACCTGAACATCAAATCTTAATCCGCCAAAAGCATCACTGTCACCTTCAAGATTCATGGCTTCAGGCTTTTCCTTCCTTAAATTATTTTCGGACTGGGAATAGAAATTTCCAGCCCCCCCCAATTCAATGGTAAAAAACATACGGCCACCGTCAGCCGCATATGACTGGCATGGAAAAACTACGGCAGTTACAAGAAAAGCCGCTATTATAGTTATTCCCGACAATATTTTCTTTGACATTTTTCCTCAATTTCAATTATACTTTAATAAAGTTCTATTGTATACTGAAAATGAAAAAATTTTTCTTTTTAATTTCTGCATGTCTTTTTTTATGTAACTGCGCTGTTTATTCAAAACGCGTCATCAGGCACGGCAACAGTGGCGAGGTGACAGGCGCAGCAATCTACAGATGTCTGTATCCTTCTTATAAAGGCGGAAGGACAGCCGGAACCACACGTGAAGGCATTGACAGTTTCAAGGCTGAGGGACGGAACGGGATAGCCATAAGGACTGTGCAGTATCCTGTTCTTTCTGCATTTACACTGGGAATAATGCCTGTTTATGACATTATGGCCAGACTTTTCACTAATCCGGCTGCTTCACAGGACTGTGTTTATGAATCTGAAGACAGCACATTCTTTGCCCCCGTACTCACTTCAATTAACAAAACCAAAGCAACAAGCGGAACCGAAATAATAATAAAAGGCCAGAATCTGGATAAAAAACCGCAGGTTTTCTTCAATGACATAAAAGCTGAAATAACAGCAATAAATCCGGACAGCCTGTCCGTAATAGTCCCTGTAGCCAAAGTAAACACAGCCGGTGTTTATATAAAAACCGCTCACGGAAAAACTGTCAGCAGACAATTCACAATAGTCCCGGCCCGCTCCCCGATGCTTTCAATTACCGGTCTTGATTTCACAGGCGAAGACGGTGGAAAGACAATGCTTGCAGACAGCAGGGGATATGTAACATTCCGCATAGCAAACGAGAAAGGTGCGGGAAATGCTTTCCGTATAATTCTGAAAACCGCTATGACGAATAAAAAGACGGCTGCGGTAAAAGATCTGAATTTTCCGGAAACATTCATAATAGGTGACATACCGGCGGGAACTGAAAAAAAAGTAACAATTCCCTTTACAAGCGGTCTTTCCCTTAATACAGGCCACGCAGATATGCTGCTTTCGTTCACCGAGGCAAACTCCTTCGATCCTGAACCGGTAAATATAAGTTTCAATACTGTAGCACTGGAAAAGCCAGACCTGCGAATGGCAGAATTAAGCATAGACGACACTCTCTATCCGGATGTGCGCAGACTTTCGGTAGGAAACGGCAACAATATAGTGGATCCGGGTGAGACCATTGAGGTAAATGTAGAGCTTTTCAATGCCGGAACAGGCATTACAAAAGATACCGTCATATCATTTGAGACAGATTCAAAGGAAATAGACTTCAAAAGCGACGTATCATTCCGTGCAGGAAATATTCCGTCCGGCGGAAAAAAGAAAGTAACAACAGCTTTCAGTATAAGCAAAAGATACAAGGGCAGTGAAACACTGCCTGTAAAAATGCGTGTAAGTGATGCCAGGGGCATATTCAATAAGGAAATTCCCCTCAATATAAAGATAAACCGCTCATATCCAAAAATTGAAGGCGTGAATGTGCAGAGCACCTATGTGCAGCCGCAGAAACCAGCATTTGAATCAGGAAACGATCTTCAGAATATACCGGCGGCAAAAAACAAAAAACCTTACGCAGTGGCAGTAGTCATAGGGGTAAGACAGTATTCAAATCCTGATGTTCCAATGGTAAATTACGCTCTGAATGATGCGCAGACAGTAAAGGATTACCTTGAAAAAGCCATGGGCTATGACCCACAGAATATAATTTATATGCCCAATCCAACCCACGGGGACATGACACGTGTTTTCGGAAAAGAGGGAGACCCGCGCGGTCAGCTTTCATCATATCTGACAAAAAACAAATCAGAGGTTTTTGTATATTATTCCGGCCACGGCGCACCTGATGTAAACACCAGAAAAGCGTACCTTGTCCCGGCAGATGCCTCACCCGCTTTTATTTCCATGAACGGATATTCTCTTGATACGCTTTATCAGAACCTGGCACTGCTTCCGGCCAAAAAAGTTACAGTCGTTACTGATGCATGTTTCAGCGGTGCATTCAATTCAGGCAATCTGCTGAAAAACGCCAGCCCGCTCGCCATAGCGCCTAAAACCGGAGGATATGAAAAACTTAATATTTTCTCATCGTCAAAAGGAACGGAAATATCCTCATGGTACACTGATAAAAAACATGGACTATTCACATATTTTTTCCTTAAAGGGCTTCAGGGTGAAGCTGACGCTGATGGCAATAAAACAATTACGGCAGAAGAACTTGAGGAATACCTTGAGGAGAATGTTCCCGCACTGGCTACACGTCTTTACAACCGCGCGCAGAACCCTGTGTTCTCCGGCAGGAAAAACGACAAAATAGCCGAATACGCAAAGTAATTCACTGTCATTCAACAGCATATCTGAACTTAACAATGGCACTTACTCTGCATATAATTAATAAAAACCCCGTCGTCCATACCGCTTATTTTGCCTGTTAAACAGAAATTCTGATTTCGGAATCAAAATGCGACAATACGTTGTCGCATTCCCCTGCTATACTTTTGTCATACAGGCCAGAACAAAATGTTCAGAGGCCTGAAAATAAAAAAGGATGGCATTAATTATGAAAAATGTTGGTTTTTACGGAATGGAACTTAAGGACAGAAAATCACTCCCCATTGCAGATGACAGAATATCTACACTGGGCAGGCTGCATGAGGCCCTACTTCACGCATGGAGCAGGGAAACAGCTTTTCCGGCATTCCGGGACAAATGGAGCAGTTCCAACCCAGCTGCCGGACAATGCAATATTACAGCAATGATAGTTCACGACCTGTTCGGCGGTACAATACACAGAGTACGTCTGGAAGGCGGAATGACTCATTACTTTAATAAAATTGACGGTATTTATGTTGACCTGACAAGCAGCCAGTTCCCGGATTACGCCGGGGAATGTCCCCTTGAGCCAAACACAGAGCGGGGCAGGGAAAAATGCGGCAGCTCGCCCGACACCTGGAACAGATACCGTCTTCTGATAGACAATATCAATGCGTGGCTGCTGTCCGAGAGCAATGACGGCAGAATCATACCTCTTATGCCGTCAGGAACTGCTCCTGCAGAAACAAGGAAAGGCGGGAAAGCACGCGAAGAAGCAGCAGGCGGGTATGGCATGGCGGCAGAAAAAGGGCATTACACATCAAAAAAGGACGGGAAACCGTCAAAGATAAGACAGGCCCTCGGAGTATGCCCGGAATGCGGCGGGGCATTGGTAAAACGCAGCGGGAAATATGGTGATTTTCTCGGATGCGCTCATTATCCTGAATGCCGTTTCACATTGCCACTTGAAAAGGCTGAATTTATTGAACCAGGCAAAGGCTCCGGTAGCAAAAATGCAGGCCCTTCAGACAAGGAAAATACCCTGTTCGGAAAAAATGCGGCGGAATATTCAGCAGTGAATGAACAGAGCACCGTAGCGAAGGAAAATACAGTGCAGGGCAGGAAGCCGAAAAAAGCTGTAGCCGGGAAAAATACCGGCAGATAAATGCCTGCGGCAAACCGGGGCGGCACAGCTGAATGCCGCCCCAGTATTATCAGCAGTTTGAAGCACATAATTTTCCATATTCCAACTGAACCAGGCATTTTTTCAAAGGATCTGTATAAGAATTGTCTTGATTTTGCACTTTGCTTTATTAAGAAGATTATTGATTTTATAATTTTCCAGTCATGCTGAATTTATTCCAGCATCTCTATAACACTACTTATTCACATTTTGCCCTGTTGCACCTGCAACGTTAATCCGCGAGAATTTTTTCATTGACAAAAGTACCTTTCCCTGTTATACTATACTTGTTGTAAATTTAACCATAAAGAGCGCGTGAGGGACAGGCCCGATGACCGCGCAGCAGCCTGCCAGATATGGCAAGGTGCTAAAGCCTGAACGATGGGACTGTGCCGGCGTTCAAATCAATCCGTGCCAGTAAAACAATATGCAGGCAGGCCCCGTCTTACGATGGGGCTTTTTTATTTTCCTCCACGCTCTTTATGGTTCAAAACAAGGAGCGTAATTATGGAATACATTAGTAAAAAACAGTCAAAAGAGAATCCCAAATTGCTTACGAGGGTACATCCAAATCAGAAAAAAAGACTTGTAGGAACTGTATACTCGGATTGTTTTGACAGTGATGAAAAATTAAATTTTTATGACGGCATGCCAGCAAGGATAGGAATTATGTGGTTCCGCGGAGGCTGGCTTGACAGTTCCCTGCTGCCCAAAAAGATATGCCCTGTATGCGGAAAAGAAAAACTAATTCTTTACTTTTGCGTAGGATCGGCTCTGTCAGGCTGCCATACCCTTAAATTTCATTGTCTTGAATGCAAGGAACTTTTTGTGGCACATGACCATGATTATTTTGTAATGGTACAAAATTTTATCTTGGATAATCCCGGCGCGCTTAAAAAAGAGGCCGATATAAACATACACAAAAAGGAAATTCCTCAGACAGGCTTCACCATAAAAGGCAAAAAAACTTTTATTCAATTTCCACCAAAAGGAACGACAATAAACAAGGAAAGCACGGAACAAAAATAAAACCATTCTTCATGGCATTAATAAAATTCTGGCTTAATAGGCAAAATTCTCAAAAACAAGGAGCGTAATTATGGAATACATAGATATAAATCACGAACTGGAAAAGCACTATAACGCACTGGCAGAATCAGGCGCGTTAAACGGCAATTATGGAAAATATTTGAAACGGAAAGCAAAATTTCCCCTTGAATTCTGCCACAATGTGCGCATGGCGAAAAGACAATTCATTGAACAGGATTATACGCCCGGCATATATGCTCCTGTTTCAATGATCTCGCAGAAAATATGTAAGTTCACACAGCAGAAAAAAGCCACATTCCTTATTCACCCCGGCAGCGGCATTGAGCATGCTGCCGGCATAGCCGTATGCGTTCCCTGCAATATTCTTACCGTAAAAAACATGGTAATTGAGGCGGCGGATATATTCCTGAGCAATAATTTTGAGCTGTTTGAGCCGTCCTTAGCAGAGACAGGCAGAAAACACAGAAAATGCGATGGGGATTTTTCCGCACTGGGATATTTCATAGCCGTATGGCAGGATTTTTATTCCGCAAAATGGAATATTTCAGCGGCGGAAATCTACATCAGTGAAAGCGAAGCCGTAAATGCCGCCAGAAAATATGGGACAAATACTATTCTTTACCCGGAAAAGGATACAGTCAGATTTTTATATCCGCCGGATTCGCAGATTGCCTGACATCATGTTGTCATAACTTGTTTATATACTTATCCCAAAAACACAATAGCCAGATAAAGGAACAGATATGGACAATGAAAGCATATTCAAGGAAGAACTTGAAAAAATCAAGGCGGAACTCAAAAAAGAGTTAACCAAAGAATTAGATAAGAAAATAAAAAGAGCCATACGCAAATTTAACAAAGACAGGCTTCTTCTTGAGCTTTATGGCACTAACAATATAAGTTTCATGCTATACTGCATGCATATAATTGTCTATCCCGGCAATGAAAACTTTGCAAAATGGATATATAAAGCCTACAGCCTTACGGAATGGGAAAACAGACGTTTTCTGGAACCGGACCAAAAACTTACCGTGCGTGAAATTTTAAAATCATTCTTTGGGGAATGTAATACATTAGATGATTTTGAATGGCAAATAGACAGTGAAATATCCATTATGAAATGCGGAAATCCAAAAATCATAAATACTGAACGCAAATTCAGGGATTACCGCCTTTTTTGCAAGGAATTAGCAGAAATACTGTCAAAAAAACCTGTGGAATACAGCGTTTTTATTTCTCTTGTGGATAAATATCTTGTTAATCCATAAACCTGCCAGAACAAATGATTTTCAAATCATTTTATATTATAAGAGGTTTTAAACCTCTGAATTTTTATAAAAAGAGGCAGAATTATGAAATTTCACAAAATAAACGCAATGGAATACTATGAAAGCAGAAAAGCTGAGATTCTGGCAGAACTTTTGTCAGATATGAAACCAAAAAAAAGAAAACTAATTGCTCTAAATTGAAAAGTGTAAGAGAGTTATTAGAAGGAGACCTTAGCCGTCAATTTACCTTGCACAGCATAAAGATCATGCTTTATCCTAATGTGCAGGAACAAAACCATTGGAAAAAAGAGCTGCTCAGTATTGCAGAAAAACTATATGAAATCAGGCTAAACGGCAATCAGAGGATGTCTATGGATATGCTTATGGACACATTATTTAAAAATTGCGGAAATCTTTATGATTTTGAAAATACTGCAGGCAAAATCATAGAAAGAATGATAGAAAGCCCTATAGATATAGACTTTGACAAAAAGTTTGAAGATTACTGGGCATTCTGCAACGAGACAGCGAAACTTATTATCAGCGAAAGAGCAAAGGCAAAGAACAGGCCAGACAAAACAGTCTATGGTGCATACACTACAAACAAATTAGACAAAAATCAATTTATGGCACTAATAGACCGCTATCTTTTAAGTTAGAAAAACAGGAGGCACGCATTATGCTGTTTTTCAAAAAGAGAAAATCTGATTCTTTCCTTTTGCTATCACTTTTAGCATTTCCCTAACACGTCCAGTCCTGTATTTTCAGGCCGGGGATTCTTTCAAATTCCTGCGTATTGTGCGTTATCACGGTCAAACCACGAGAAAGCCCCTGTGCGGCAATAAGAATGTCATAAGCTCCTATCGGTCTGCCATGCCTTTCAAGATAAGCCCTTATTGTACCTGCCGCTTCGGAATCCTTGTCCTCAAAAGGAATAATATTGAATGGGGCAAGGAATATGCGCATTTTCTGCCTTGTGCTGCTGCCCCATCTGCTTTTTGCCGCCCCATATTCCAATTCATAAACGGTAATGGCAGAAATACAAATGTCATCAGGCCGCAATGAGAGAATTTTTTCCTGCAATGCCGGATATTTGCCTTTCATCAGGTAAATGCAGATATTCGTATCAAGCAGGTACATCAGATTTCCTCACGTTCCGGCAAGATCTCACTGGATGGCTGTTCCCTGTCCGACATAAAATCTTCCGGAAATGTTCCCATTGTTTCCCGCAAAGGCAGCCAGGGGTCGTCCGTAGGATAAATTATGTACCCTTCGCCTATGCGTCTTATGTAAAATTCCTTTTTGTCAGTGCTTACTTCCTTTGGTATACGCAAGGCCTGGCTGTTGCCGCTTTTGAACACTTTTGCAATGAGCATAATTCCCTCCTTACTATGTATATACATACAGTATATACAAAAACCCATAAAATGTCAACGCAGGGAAAATATCTTATCCGGCATTTATAAATCGTCATTGCGTATGACGTATTACGTTCTCGCTATCAATACTTTAACAGAGCCTTTTATTAGATTTTATGAAGAAATTTGCCAGTTAAGGGGGTGTTTTTTGCAAAGATTGTAAAAAACGCCCCCCTTAAATAACAAATAAGTTTTTATGAAAATGTTTACCCTTTCTTATGCTACCGCTTTTATTGAATAGCACTACGCCGCATGCAGGCGAGCAGCTTCGTGCCTTGCAGCCCTAAAAACGACACACTGTGTCGTTTTTACCCTATAGGGACGGGATTCACCCTTAAATAGCGTTTTTTATTCAAACAATCCGTGTTTTTTTATGAAATCCGGGATATTCACATGCCTTATTCCGTTTCTGTGCTGTACCATGTCATTGCGTGTCATTACAAATTTTGGATAATTGTCCTTTATCTGCTCCAAAGGAGCATATTCCCGGTTTTCCGTTGAAATGTCCGACATTATCGTCATTGCCGACTGAACGTATGCGTAATTGTTTGTGGCGGAACGCAGAATGAAATCACATTCCAGGCGGCCTATGCGGCCTATGCTTATCTCATATCCCAGGGAGCGTGCATAAATATAAATAATGTTTTCCAGAACCGGGCCATAATTTATACGGTTGTCCGTATTGCTGGCAAAATAAATGCCCATATCCGCAAGATAATATTTCTGTTCCCCCCTTATGGAACGTCGGGATTTCAAGTCAAATCTTTTACACTCGTAGATTATCTTCGCATCTTCCAGGATTTTTATATAGCGGTGCAATGTCTCCCTCTTTACGGATATACCCTGTCTTGCGAGGTCTGTCGCAATATTGGCAATGCTCACAGTAGCTCCGAAATTGTTTATCACATATCTCTGAACCTTGTCAAAGACAGATCTGTTGCGTATCTTTATGCGGCGGGAAATGTCCTTGGCGAAAATTTCCGATATTACGCTTTTGGCATAGGCACGCTTGTCCTCAATGGAATCATATTCAATTGTTTTGGGAAATCCCCCCTCGATTATGTACTGGTCAAATTCCCTTGTCATGTCGGGGTCTATGGGCTTGCCGTAATAGGCTTTCATTCCCTCATATTCCTCAAAAGTAAGAGGGAACATCTCAAACTCTATATAGCGTCCGGTGAGCTTTGTCATCATCTCGCCGCTCAGAAGATAGGAATTTGAGCCGGTAATGAAAATGGAATGGCTGCCCTCCGTGCGGAATGCGTTTATTATTTCCTCAAAGCCTTTTACGTTTTGAACCTCGTCTATGAAGAGGTATTTAATGCCAGGAGCGGAGGAAAGGCTGTCTATTTTCTGTTCAAGCTGTTCAGGTGTCCTTATGCTTTTGAAGCCGCGACGATCCAAATCTATCCGGATAATGTTTTCCGGCGGTATGCCCTGTTGCAGAAGCTCGTCGGCTATTGTCTGCATAAGGCAGGATTTTCCGCAGCGTCGCAGCCCAGTAATAGCCTTTATAAGTCCGCAGTCATGGTAAAATCCGCGTATCTTCCTAAGATAGTTTTCCCTTTTGTAAAAATCCATAATAGCAGCCTTTCCTGCCACTTCCATTTTCTATTATTATAACCTTTTAGGAAGAAATTTGCCAGTTAAGGGGGTATTTTTCACAATTTTTGCAAGGAATACCCCCTTAACTGGCAAATAAGGTTCAAGTTCTATTATTCGTCATCCTGAACTTGTTTCAGGACCTCTTTAAACCGCAGAGATGCTGAAATAAATTCATAGTTATTTTATAAGGACTTTCCACAATTGATTCTTTCTCATTGCTAATTGGAAACACGAAAAATTAATTTTTCGTGTTTCCGTAAGCGGCTTATGATATTATAATAAATTTAAGACCTTACAGAAATTGTTTAGGAAATACGGAAAAACGCTTTTTCCGTATTTCAAGTTAGAAATTAGTAGTGAGTAGTTAGGAGTTAAAGGATCTCTTCTTTATCTCGTCATTGCGATGAGCGTTAGCGAAGAAGCAATCTGATTCGGGAAAAACTGTTTTTCATACAACGAAAGATTGCTTCGCTACCGCTCGCAATGACGACGAGAGTTCTATGTGATTAATAACATTCCTTAACAGAGATTTTTAAAATACTGCTCAAAAAATCAAATTTAAAAAAATTATGTCTTAAAATTATATTTTTCAAAATAGGGTCTAAAATTTTTAATTTCGCAAAATTTGACCTAAAAATCCATTTTTAAAAAATATTCTTAAAATTTGCATATTTTTTCATTTTTTTCATTCAGATCAGAGTTTTTATGTTGACAAATATCAAACGTTTGTTTTATAATATAAGAAGACAATGAATCAGTTAGAGAAATCCCTATCGTTGTCAATCTGAACTTGTTCTATGTCGTCTTGAACTTGTTTCAGGACCTCTCTGTAAAAAAAATAGATGCTGAAACAAGTTCAGCATGGCGATAAATTGGGAAATTTACACTAATTGCTCATTGCTAATTGGAACTGCTGTAAAAGGAACTTTTCCTGCAGTTCCGTAAGGCGGTATCAGGAATGGCAACAAAGGCCGGCAGGGATGAAAAGGAAAAATCAAAACAGCGAATATTGGATTCGGCTGCGAAACTTTTTGCTCAAAAAGGGTACGATGGCGTAGGAATCAGGGAAATATGCAGGGATGCTGATGCGAATATATGTATGGTTTCATATTTCTGGGGCGGCAAAAAAGGATTGTACAAAGGAATTGTAGACAATCTTGTTGAAAGACAGACAGCGTATGCAAAGAAGTTTTTTAATTTTGATATTGAGCCGGAAACACTTCCCAAAAAAGAGCAGATTGACCTGCTGTTTATAATTTTGGATAAGGCGATAGATCTGGTGTACGGTGATTTTATGTCAAAAGACCTGTTCAGATTTCTGCTTCAGGAACAACAAAATGGAAATATTGAACTGACTTCTCCGACTTTTACCTATATAAGAAAACTCATAGGGGCGATTTTCAACAAGAACTATAATGACAGGGACATTATTTTCAAAATGGTGTTTATACTGTCCCAAATGAACTCGCCAAGGATTATGCCTGCTTTTTCGCTTTCGCTATTAAGACAGGATAATTTTACAGAGGAAGACATAGCCATAATCAAGAAAAATGTGAAAATATATGTAAACGCACTATTGAAAGAAGAAGGAATTTTTCAAGTTAGAAGTTAGGAGTTAGTAGTGAGTAGTTTAGGAAAACGCATATAAAGTCAATGTTCCTAATTTTTATGCGTCATTGCGAGCGGTAGCGAAGCAATCTAATTCAGGAACTCCCTTTTTTCCCATATAACAAAAGATTGCTTCTTCGCTAACGCTCATCGCAATGACGATATAAGGAATTTGCTAAATTACTCATTTGCAGTTATCGCAGTACTTATAAAAAATCAGGAGACAGATTATAATGAAGAAGAAAATCATTGCGGTGGCTTTGTTATTTGTTGTGATAGCAGGAATTTGCCTCTATTCGTGCAAAACAAATAAAAACACGGCAGACAAACTGACATTGTTCGGAAATATTGAGATAAGGCAGGTTGACCTGTCCTTTCAGGTATCAGGAATGATTTCAAAGCTGTTAAAGGAAGAAGGGGATATGGTTAAGAAAGGAGAGCTTGTCGCAGTTCTGGATGAATCCGACTATGCCTTGAATTTCAAAAGAGCGGAGGCGGAAGTAGCAAGCGTCCTTGCCATGCAGAAAGAGGCCTCTGACAAATACAAGAGATATGCTCCACTTGAAAATACCAATATTTTTCCCAAACAGGAAATTGAATCCATAAAGCATGTTAAAAACAGGACAGAGGCCGAATATAGGGCAGCAGTAGCAAACAGGGATTATATAGGCAATCAGTTGAAATATACAAGGCTGTACGCTCCAGATGACGGCATAATAACCGTAAGAGTGCAGGAAACAGGCAGCTATGTGCAGAAAGGACAGGCCGTTTATTCCATGGCAAAGACAAATCCTGTATGGGTAAGGGCATACATAAATGAAAAGGATCTGGGAAATACAAGATACGGCCAAAGCGTGAATGTGTATACTGATACCGTGAATCCTCAGACAGGCAGAAAACGCGAATACAAGGGACAAATCGGTTATATTTCTCCAGTCGCAGAATTTACGCCCAAGACCGTCCAGTCAGCAGACACAAGGACAAGCCTTGTATACCGAATAAGGGTTTATATCAATAATGCTGATGATTATCTAAGGCAGGGAATGCCAGTCACAATCAATGTGTATTTGAATTCGGAAGGAAATACTGGGAACAATGCGGACGGCAACAATTAGGAATCTGACCAGGAAATTCGGCAATACCGTCGCAATAGACAATCTGTCATTGTATATTGAGAAAGGCAGGATTACCGGGCTTATCGGTGCGGACGGGGCAGGAAAAACAACCCTGTTAAGAACAATAATCGGCCTTTTGCTACCTGACGAGGGCGAAATAAACGTGCTTGGCTTCAATCCGGAAAAACAAAAGGATGAATTAAACCGTCATATTGGATATATGCCGCAGAAATTCGGCCTGTACGAGGATCTTACCGTTATTGAGAATCTGAAACTTTACGCAGATCTTAAAGGGGTAGATATTTCCACCTCTTCAATTGCGGGAAATGAATCAGTTCTCACAAGAATGCTTGAATTTACCGCCCTTGCACAGTTTCAGGACAGGCTCGCCGGAGCATTGTCCGGCGGAATGAAGCAGAAACTAGGCCTTGCCTGTGCCTTGCTCGGAGATCCTGAATTTCTCATTCTTGATGAGCCTTCGGTTGGCGTTGATCCCATCTCACGCAGGGAACTGATGAAAATGGTCAGGGAAATGATAAATCCTGAGACAACCGTTCTATGGTCAACGGCCTATCTGGACGAGGCTCATAGTTTTGACACGGCGGTTGTAATGGATAGGGGCAGGATAATATTCAATGGCTGTCCGCAGGATCTTGCATCCACTCCGCAGGAATTTGAAGACAAGGTAATTGAGCTGATGGGCGGCTATTCCAAGGGAAAATCACAGATTGCGGAAAATTATGATTACTCTGCTACTGACATTGAATTTACAGTAGAGGCTGACAATCTGGAAAAAAGATATGGAAAATTTTATGCCGTCAAAAACAACACGTTCAAAATAAGAAAAGGAGAAATATTCGGCCTGCTCGGACCAAACGGGGCAGGCAAATCAACCTCGTTCAAGATGATGTGCGGACTTGCAAGACCCACCGGCGGAACGGCAAGGATAATGGGAATTGATATAAAAAGGAATCCTGAAAAGGCAAGAGCGAATTTGGGCTATATGGCACAAAAATTCTCACTGTACGGAAGTCTGACGGTCAAGGAAAATCTGGATTTCTTCGCCCTCGCATATAACATAGACATTGCAGGAAAGGACAAGAAAATCAAAGATATTATTGATGTTTTCGGTTTGAATGAATATGCGAATACAAAAGCCGAGGAATTGCCATTAGGCCTGAAACAGAGGCTTTCCATGGCGGCAGCACTTATACATAATCCGCCTGTGCTGTTTCTTGATGAGCCGACTTCGGGAGTTGACGTTCTGACACGCAGGGATTTCTGGAATCACATAACGTCGCTTTCAAAAAAAGGGGTGACAATAATGGTCACAACGCATTTTATGGACGAGGCGGAATACTGCGACAGGATTTCCCTATTCTACAAGGGTGAGACTATCGCCATTGGAACGCCTGCCGAATTGAAACAGAAAGCAGGTGCGAAAGATATGGAAACGGCATTTATCAACCTGATCAGGGAGAGCGGAAAATGAAGATACTGCTTGCCCTGATTAAAAAGGAAATAAGACAGATATTGAGGGATCCTTCCAGCATAATCATTGCCTTTGTACTGCCAATCATATCCTTTTTGATATATATGTACGGTATAAACCTTGATTCCGTAAGAATAACAATGGGAATTAAAAATGATGACAGCTCTCCCGAAGTCGCAACACTGGTCAAGTCCTTTGGTCATTCAAAATATGTCAATTCAATAAATTTTGACAATATGGAAGATATTGAAACCGCTATTCTGAGGTCAAAAATCAAAGGTGCTATTGTTATTCCGAATGATTTTTCAACAAGGCTTTCAAGGGAACAGAATGCGGATCTGCTTGTAATAACCGATGGCAGCGAGGTCAATACCGCAAACTATGTTCAAAATTATGCCTTTTCAATTGCAAATCAATGGCTTGCGACGAGCAAATACCGAGGTGGATTACAAAAAAACCTTGTCAACGTTGAATCACGAACCTGGTATAATCCGGATCTGAACTCCCATTATTTCATAGTTCCGGGATCTATCGCTATAACAATGACACTGATCGGGATATTGCTGACATCTCTTGTAATTGCCCGCGAATGGGAAAGAGGAACAATGGAGGCATTGCTATCAACAAAAGTCAGGGCAATTCACATAGTCCTGGGCAAATACATTCCATATTTTCTTCTAGGAATGACATCCATGACATTCAATGTATTTCTTTGTGTCTGCGTTTTTCAGATACCTTTTCATGGAAGCTATCTTATACTGTTTACAATCAGCGGAATATTTATGTTCACCTCGCTTGGCATTGGCCTGATGATTTCAACAGTACTGAAAAATCAGTTTATAGCAAGCATGGCGGCATTGAGCATTGGATTTATGCCCGCACTTATGTTGTCCGGATTATTGTTCCCGATAAATTCAATGCCTGCGTTTTTCCAGTATCTGACCATGATAATTCCGCCGAGATACTTTATCGCATTTATTGAAAGCGAGTTCATGGCAGGTGGTGTCAATGAGATAAGACTTGCCAATGCCTTTTATCTTACAGTATTGGGACTGATTCTTTTCGCAGGTGTGTACAGGAAGACGCAAATGCGCCTGGAGGCTTGAACATGACAATGTCTTTTCTACACAGGGTTGCCGCACTTATAAAAAAGGAATTTATAACCATTTGGAGTGATCCAAAATCAAGAGGCATAATTGTTGCCATGCCCCTTATGCAGCTCCTGATATTCTCAAACGCGGTGACAATGGAAATAAGGAACATTGATACGGTTGTGATGGATAATTCCAAAAGTGTTGAAAGCAGGGAACTTTTATCAAGGTTTGAAAATTCAACAAGATTCAGAAATTTCCATTATGTTGAAAATGAACAGGATTTTCAAAACAAACTTGATACACAGAGGGTTCAGATTGGAATAAGGATCCCGAATGATTTTGCAAGAGGAATAAGATCAGGGCGTGGCACGAACGTACAGATAATATCAGACGGCAGACAGACGAATTCCGCAGCGATAGCCTCCGGTTATGCCGGACAAATAATAAATCTGTATAATGCCGAATTACTGGGAAACAAGGGTTCTGGCATAGATTTAACCGTAAGGAACTGGTTCAATCCAAATCTTGAATACAAATGGTATATACTGACCATAATTGTAGCAATGCTGTCCCTTGTGTCAACATTGATTCTTACCTCGTTGTCAATAGCAAGGGAAAGGGAACTTGGAACATTTGACCAGCTCATAGTCAGTCCGCTGTCCTCTTTTGAAATACTGCTTGGCAAATCTATTCCTCCCCTGATTATAGCAATGGCACTTACCATGATTATGGTGGCAATTATAATCACGTTTTTCCGTATTCCCTTTGCCGGCTCAATATTCCTATTCCTTATCTCCATACTGATTTCCCTTCTGGCAATAGTTGGTGTAGGCCTTTATATCTCGTCAATTTGCAGGACACAGCAACAGGCAATTTTGTCCGTTATGACATTTATGATGCCTTCCGTCCTATTGTCAGGTTTCATTTCCCCTATTGAGGATATGCCGGTTTTCCTGCAGTATCTGACATACCTTAATCCAGTAAGATTCTTTATGGTGCTTTCAAGAGGAATTTTCTTAAAAGGCATGGGATTAAGCGATGTTGTCGCAAACATAATCCCCCTGCTGATAATCGCCTCAATAACACTGACCCTTGCAGGAAGAACATTCAAAAGAAAACTGGGATAAATAGGACACACGGAAAAGTCTTTTTCCGTGTGTCAAGTTAGGAGTTAGTAGTGAGTAGTTAGGAGTTGTGGAAATTTTTTATTGTCGTCAGTATGCTGGGGATGGGAGCTTATCCTGTACTGGTTGATT